>JAZFXR010000001.1:0-2348 GCA_036448835.1 Dehalococcoidia bacterium
TAGCTTCGACAACCCCCTTTCCATCCAGAATATCGGCAACGACAATCCTGGCCCCTTCCTCTGCAAAACCAACAGCAAATGTTGCTCCAATTCCTTGAGCTGCACCTGTAATAATGCTGACTTTATCTTTTAGCCTCATGTTGGACTACCTTTCCACTAAAGCATTACAAAGCTGTAATTGCATCTCAAATCATATGAGAAAATTGGATGAGAATCAAATGGTAGTAAGGATAGCACTATCTGCTGGCATAAAAATAGCGAGGAGTGCCTGCATCAGCTACACGACGGTAGGAGCTTGCATATTCTGAGCCTGTATAGCTGTTTCAGTGTCCGCAGTAGCAGAGATAGCTTAGGCCTCTTTAACCAACAAGTTTGGACGACTATGTCTCAAGTGTTATAATCGCAGGACAATTATGGTAAGACTGATCGATGTTCCCTTACCTTTTCTAGAATCTTAGCGCGGAGGAGTGAACTGTGTCTAAAGCGCATCAGATGTATATAGACGGACAATGGCTTGACGCAATTGATGGTAAAACCTTTGATGATTACAATCCTTATAACGGTGAGGTTTACGCTAGGCTATCCTCCGGCAAAAGGGGAGATGCCAGAAAAGCATGTGACGCTGCCGCGGCTGCCTTCCCCGATTGGTCACATACCCCACCGGCGGAAAGACAGAGATACTTCCTGAGGGCGGCTGATATCCTTGAGAGGAGACAGCAAGAGATCGTCGATATCATTACCCAGGAGACCGGTGGTACTCTTGGCTGGGGCATGTTCCAGACCGGCTTTGTTCCCGGTCTGCTCCGGGAAGCGGCTGCTCAAGTGCACGCTGTTACCGGTGAGATCATACCAGCCGACCTACCGGGAGCCTTCTTCATGGCCCTGCGCCAGCCGGTAGGCGTGGTGGCAGGGATTGCGCCGTGGAACGCTCCGTTGATTCTCTCCTTGAGGGCGGTAGCTTTGCCAATGGCCTGCGGCAATACAACGGTGTTAAAGCCTTCAGCAGAAGCTCCTGTCAGCGGGGGTATCCTTCTTGCCGAGATCTTTGAGGAAGCTGGTTTGCCCAAGGGTGTATTTAATGTGGTAACCAACGGACCTGGCTTTAGTGGGGAGGTCGGTGATGAACTCATCGAACACCCCAAAGTGCGACGGCTCAGTTTTACGGGTTCGACCGAGGTAGGCAGGCAGATTGCCGAGAAAGCGGCAAAGCATCTCAAAAAAGTGACCCTGGAGTTGGGTGGCAATGATCCGCTGATAGTCTTGAAAGACGCTGACATTGGTTATGCGGTCAATGCGGCTGTATTCGGGCGCTTCAATCACCAGGGCCAGATATGTATGTCCTCTAAACGAATTATTGTGGAAAAACCGCTGGCTGCTCGTTTTACTGAAGAGTTCGTCGAGAAAGTCCGGGGACTAAAGGTAGGAGATCCTCAAGAGGCGGATACCGTCATCGGGCCGCTTATCAATCAGAAACAAGTTGATAAGCTTCATAAACAGGTAGAGGAAGCAATTAAACAGGGTGCCAAGCTTGTCTGTGGCGGCAAATATGACGGGTGCTGCTACTACCCGACTGTGTTGACCAATGTTACTCCGGATATGGATATTGCCCGTGAGGAGACGTTTGGACCGGTGGCACCGGTAATAATTGTCGAGGATGCTGATGAAGCAGTCCGCGTGGCTAATGATAGCCGGTTCGGACTTTCAGCGGGTGTCATTACAGGCGATTTTCAGAAGGGGTTGGAGATAGCTGAGAGGCTGGAGTCAGGTATGGTGCATATCAACGACTCCACCATTCATGATGAGCCCCAGGTACCGTTTGGGGGGATGAAGGAGAGTGGCTACGGGCGGCATGGCGGGCGGGCTGGTATCGAAGAGTTTACCGAACTCCGCTGGATAAGCATACAGAGGACTCCCAGGCAGTATCCTTTTTGAAGGTGCGAGAATACAAGAGGAGGTAATAAGAATGGCCAAGGAGATTATTCTTTACAACCTGAGGGACGATGTCAAAGAGGAGGACTACGTGAAGTGGTGTGAAGACTACAAAGGGCCCTTGCTGACTGGGTTGCCCGGATCGAAAAGCTTTACACTCCTCAAAATGATGGGAGGAGTACAGGGGAACGGCCAGAAAGTCAGTCCACCAAGTCCAACGAAGTCTCCGTTTAATTACGTTGGTATTCTGGATACGACCAGCCTTGAGGAATGGGGAAAGTCTAGAGAGACGAAAGCCTTTAAGGAGTTTCTATCCCAGTGGTTATCCGAATGGGCGGCTGATTTTTATATACTTGGTGGTGTTGAACTTTATCATAGAGAAAGTGATTAGTTTCACTTTTCAGAGCTAAGGAATAAAT
>JAZFXR010000002.1:0-6422 GCA_036448835.1 Dehalococcoidia bacterium
AAAAAGGTAAAGGCGACAACCTGGTCTATTAGCTCTTGAAAACTACCGACCATAACAGCTCCATATTGCTTTAGCGCTGTTTTCCAGATATTGATAGAGCCCGCTAGTGATGCAGTATGTGAGAGTGCCAATTTTGCCCCTGCTTTACCTCTCCCTCCCTTGAGAATTATGACTGGCTTCTTTTTCGCAGCCAGTGCCAACGACTCAACGAATTTCCTGCCGTCTTTAACTCCCTCAATATAGGAAGTAATTATTCTTGTTTCATTGTCGGAGGCAAAATAATTCAATAGCTCAACCGCGTCAATGTCTGAGGCATTACCATAGCTGATAACCTTGCTGAAACGGACCCCTCGTAAAGCAGCGTATCGGACAAATTCCCCAGCGCCTCCACCACTCTGAAAAAATCCCCCTACCGTTCCGTCTTCTGTGGGTAGTTCATAGTTAAAAGACAACCCTAGCTTTGGGTAATAGATTCCCATACAATTCGGTCCGAGAATTCTAATGCCCAGCTGTCTCGCTTTTTCCAAGATTTCATTTTGAAGCTTCGTCTCTTTTTCTCTCCCTGTCTCTTTCAGTCTGCCTGTAAATAGGTGAACAAGCTTGACATTCTTCTTGCCACAGTCATCAAGCAAGGACAGGACACCTTCTGCAGGTATGCAGGAGATTACGTAGTCCACGCTTGACTCAGGGATTTCTGTTAGCCCAGGATAGACTCTCAACCCAAAAAGCTCACGTAGCGTTGGATTCACCGGATAAAGTCTGCCCTGGAAGCCGTGGTCTATAAGGAAACGAGTGAATTGGTATCCACCAGAAACAGGGTTCAGAGAAGCCCCCACAACAGCAACACTGCTGGGAGAAAAAAGTCGGCCTAGAGAAAAATCCTCAGGCATAAATGTCAGAATACGCTGCTGCTGGTTTCCTCACCTTCCTGTTTGCCAACTATACTGTTTCTAGCAATCTTCATTGTTGCTCCCGACTCTATCTTCACGATTGCAGTATCTTCACCCAAACTTTCAATCTGCCCATAAATCCCACCAGCCATAATTACCTTGTCTCCCGGTCTCAGTTCCGCCATCATTGCCTCCTGTTGTTTCTGCTGCTTCTGTCTCGGCCTGATCATCAAGAAATACATAACGGCAAAAATTCCCACCAAAAAGATAATCATATACCATGAGTCCATAATGTACCCTCCTTTAATTAGTTATTTTTTAACCTCGCCTCCCAGCGACCACGGACTTGTTTTCTCAATCTTGACTCTCGCTAATTGACCCGGCCAATCGCCAGTATCTTCAAAAAATACCAGCTTATTGCTCGGGGTGCGCCCAAACCATTTCCCTCCTTTCCTACCTTCTACCAGCACCTCTACCTGCCTATCCTGGAGCCGCGAATTAATTTCGCCAGCCATAGTGGCTTGAAGTTCTTCAATCTTATGGAGTCTTGCTTTCTTCACCTCCGCAGGAATGCTGTCTTGATATTCACGCTGGGCAATGGTGCCCGGGCGAGGAGAATAAGCTGCCACATGAACAACATCAAACCTCATTTCCTTGACTATTGACAGGCTGTGCTCAAATTGCTCTTCTGTCTCACCGGGAAACCCAGCTATTATGTCCGTGCTCAGCGACATTTGAGGGACTTTGTGGCGAATGGTGCGTACAAGTTCTCTATATTTTTCCACGGTATACCCTCGCCTCATAGCCTTCAATATGTCGTCATCACCAGCTTGAACAGGCAGTTCCAGATGTTCACAAACTTTATTCAGAGAAGCTATAGCCTCAATGAGCTTCAAGCTTATATCCTTGGGATGATTCGTCAGAAAGCGAATCCGGATGAGGTCGTCTATGGTGCTTAATTCGTTAAGCAAATCGGCAAGGTCGGGCTGCCCGGGTAAATCGTGTCCGTAGGAATCGACATTCTGCCCCAGCAAAGTTACTTCTTTTATACCTTGCCCTACTAGCTCCTCGACTTCACAGACTATTTCCTTCACAGGACGACTCACCTCCCTCCCTCTCCTGTACGGTACAATGCAATATGAACAAAAATTATTACAGCCCTGGATGATGGGAATAAGAGCGCATGGCGAGGGAGATGTCCAACCATTATTGCTACGGTAATAAAGCGGTTGCCGTTCAATCGGTATCCCTTGCTTTTGCCCCCAGGCAATTAGCTCAGCGTAATCGCCGGGCTTAAATAATAGGTCAACGTGAGGAAATCGTCTCTGTAATTCTTGGGTGTGGGAGTTGACAAAGCATCCGGTAACAAGTATCTGGAGATCGGCAAATCTACCCTTTAGGCCTTTCAATAGACCCAGTGTGCCTAGAACCTTATTTTCAGCGTTTTGCCTTACCACACACGTATTGAGAATCACTAAGTCGGCATTGGAAAAAGAATCTACTGCCTGATAGCCGGCAGAATCCAGATATCCAGCTATTTGCTGAGACTCTGCCTTATTCATCTGGCAGCCGATGGTCCAAATAAAGTAGCGTGGCATGATACTCCTGTCTTCACTTAAGCATATATCTACACGGTGATTATATCATCTAGCAGTCGATTCGACATATGCTCAATGGATCATATTTGGGTGAATTAAGTGAAAGCCACAACTGGCGATGAGGTTGTGTCCAGTTATAGCGCTGGAATCATCTGAAGCCAGAAACACAACACAAGCCGCTATTTCCGATGGTTCGGCTATTCTCTTCAGTGCATTATTCTCCGTGATCTTACTCATCATTTCTTCGTAGGAGATACCGGCATCAGCAGCAGAAACTCTAACCCAGTCCTCAAATTCCTGAGTCCGAGTAGCTCCGGGGCTGATGCAGTTAACACGAATGCCGGATTTACCGACCTCTATAGCCAGCGTTTCCGTCAAGCCGATTACGCCCCATTTGCTGGCCGCATACGGGCTTTCCTTGGGGACTCCGGACATTCCCGCCACGCTGCTGATATTGATAATATTGCCGCTCTTGCGGGGAATCATGTGTTTAAGTGCTTCCCGAGAGCAAAACATAGTCCCGGTTAGATTTATCGCCAGACTATCGTACCACTCCTCTAAATTCATATCGACTACGTCAGCGTTATTGAAGGTACCCCTGGCAGCATTATTTACCAATATGTCAATCTGTCCAAAGTTTTTGATGGTCTGAACTATCATCCGCTCTACCTGCTTATGGTCGGAAATATCAGCTTGTATTGCTTCTGCCTTACCGCCTCTGGAGTTGATGTCTTCAGCTGCCTGTTCCAATCTGGAGAGGTTACGGGCAGTCATGACCACGGCCGTTCCTTCTTTAGCCAAAGCTAGACTAATGGCCTTCCCTATACCAGTCCCCCCACCAGTAACGATAGCTACTTTATTTTTCAGTTTCATAAATTCCATTCTCCTCAGTTGTTTCCAATTCTCCATAACCATAGCCTAATATTCCCGCCAATTCCAGTTCATTCCCCCTTTGAACACATTTGCGTTCATTTCATTACTGATGAAGAGATTGGCTTCCGGGAAGCGTTTAACCATGGCGTAATAGAAACTGGCCACATCCTCTGTTCCTGCCAGTTCTTCTTCAGTAGCGACAAGATAGTCCTTGGTGAAATCGAATGAACCGGAGTCGAAGGGCATTCCCGGTTTCTGATGGCCAGGAATTATCACCTCGGCATCCAGTTTCTCCAGGCGCTCAATATCGCGTATCCATTGCTGTCGTTCTTCGGCAGTAAGCTCGCAGGTAAAAGGATGTGCCTGGTTGAAAAGAACATCGCTACCGACCAGAGTCCTTATCGAAGGAATCCAGACTACTGTGTTGTATTTCATGTCCCCCATTACCTCTGGAATAATCTCGATACGTTCCCCTTCTAGTTCGAAGTAGTTCTCGGTGAGAGATCCAATTTTGGCTGTTTTTCTGGGTACGTTTATGACGCCTATCACTTTTTCCCAGTGCTCCATTTTGCCAAAGAATTGTTTGTTAATGAGCCGAGCTACTGAAGGGAGTGCTACTACCCGGGCTTCCGGGAAGGCTTCTGCAATAGCGCCCAATCCAAAGTAATGGTCAGGGTGCGCATGGGTAATGTAAATCGTTTTAAGCCATCTGCCTGTCTCCAGTATTTCTGCGATTACCCGGTGAGCATTTGACAACGTCCACTGTGCGTCGATGAGAACCGCATCAGTCTTACCTGCCACAATTACAGAGGCAACCTCGAAACCGCTTTCGTCGCTGATGAAGACCTTTGTTGCCAACGAGTTCCGCCCCTGCATATTAAGCCTAATTTCCATAAGCTATCTCCTTCCTAGCAAAACTTTCTTCACTTGAAAAACAACGATTGAGGGTGTCAATTAATCCATAATGATTTCATCAAGGGGGCGCTTGGGCACATGGTGTACGCCTTCATCATCACGCCAGTACTCGGTATCCCCGCCAGGGCCGACCGTCTCTATTACCACCTCCTCTTTCGGTTTGCCTAGAGCCAGGACGAGTAGTATCTCATACCTCGATGATATGCCTAAAGCTTTACGAAGTTTCTCTCTATCTATCGAGGCAACCACGCAGCCGCCTAATCCTTTCTCAGTAGCCCCCAACAGGATGCTCTGTGCCGCTATACCGGCGTCGTAGGCCAAAAATCGGCTTATCTCTGTGTCCCCGAGAATAACAACGTATGCCGCTGGTCTTTCCCCTTCGCCGGGACCCGACCAGTCCTTGAGATACGCAGCCAGAGTTAGATGTGGGAATATCAGCGAATTCTTCTGAGGCTGGTCGGAAAGGATATATTTGAGCGGTTGCGCATTTCTTGCAGATGCTGAAAGCCGGGCAAGGTCAACAAGCTCCTTCAATGTTTCAAGTTTTATGTCAACTTCTTCATAAAACCGCCTATAGCTTCTGTTCTTTATTATTAAATCTCGTATCATGCTGACCTCTTTAAATAATCCTCATTCAGCTATTTTCAGGACTCCTGCCCCGTGCATTCTCCCCTCCTTGAGCAGAATTAAGGCTTCGTTGACTTCTTTCAATCTAAATTCCTGGGTTTCAGGGATAATGGGAATTTCGGCAGCCAGGGGAAGGAACTCATGAGCATCTTTCCTGGTTACATTAGCCACACTCTTCACTTCCTTCTCATACCATAGGTGCTCGGTGTAGTCTAATTCCGGAATGGGCGTTACTTTGCGAATCGCATTTATGACCACCCTTCCTCCCTTCTGTAAACTGCTCAAAGCTTGGCGCACCGGCTCTCCCACGGGAGTAAAATCGATGGCGCAGTTGAGCTTTTCCGGCGGAGTATCACCCGTGGCTCCAATCCAGTCCGCTCCCAGTTTTCTGGCTAAATCCTGGTGCTCTTTCTGTCCCGGTCGGGTAAACACGAAAACCTTGCCATCTGGATATTTGTATTTGGCCACTTGAATGACAATATGAGCTGACGCTCCGAAGCCATAAAGCCCGAGTACTTTGTCATCTCCCATCCCCGATAATCTCAGAGCCCGGTAGCCAATCACCCCTGCACATAGAAGAGGAGCAGCCTTCATATCCGTAAACCTCTCGGGAATGGGATAAGCGAAGTCCTCTGATACTACAGTATATTGAGCATAGCCTCCATATACATCCTTCCCCGTCCATTTTGCCTTGTCACAGAGATTCTCCTCGCCCTTCAGGCAAAATGTACAATGGCCACAAGCCCAATTAATCCAGGCAATTCCGACTCTATCGCCTTCCTCAAATTTCTTTGCCCCCTGCCCCAAACCTTCGATTCTACCAACAATTTCATGACCCAGAATCATGGGAAATCTTGAAGGAGACACCCGGCCCTCGATTTCGTCGAGTTCGGTGTGGCAGATTCCACAAGTAGAGATCTTGACCAAAATCTGGTTCTGTCCAGGAATAGGTCTGGGCAAATCCATCAGTTTTAAAGGTTTCTCTTCGATTGAAGACGTTTTCTCCAGCACCATCGCTTTCATTGTTCCTGTTTCCTTCCCTTAGGCATCAAAACATCAAACTGTGTGCTACAGCTACATGGTGTCTTGATAGTCCGGGTGCTCCCTCATACCAGGAAAATACTTTCGTAGAGATTCTCCGAGATTTCGGCAGAATTTTCCCTGTAAAGCTTCACCGTTTCGGGGAGATAGTCCAGTATATCCTGCGCCGTTATCCCGTCTTCACCTTTATCTACAGCGGCTACATCTCCGGAAAATCCGTGGATAAACACACCCATCCTCACTGCATCTTCAAGGACTAGTCCCAGACCATGCATGGCGGCGATGGTTCCCGTCAGTACATCGCCACTCCCGGCTGTAGCCATACCGGAATTTCCGCTTACGTTGATGAAGACAGTCTCATCTGGATAGCCTATAAGGGAATGGGCTCCCTTTAAAATAATTACTGCGTTGAGTTCCTTTGCCGTGCGCTGCAAGACGCCTATCTTATTCTTATTTATCTCGCCTATCTCCATTTTGG
>JAZFXR010000003.1:0-14285 GCA_036448835.1 Dehalococcoidia bacterium
CCCCCGTCAATTCCTTTGAGTTTTAGCCTTGCGGCCGTACTCCCCAGGCGGGACACTTAAGGCGTTAGCTTCGACACAGAAAGGGTCGATACCTCCCATGTCTAGTGTCCACCGTTTAGGGCGTGGACTACGCGGGTATCTAATCCGCTTCGCTCCCCACGCTTTCGAGCCTCAGCGTCAGAAACAACCTGGAAAATCGCCTTCGCCACTGGTGTTCTCCCCAATATCTACGCATTTCACCGCTACACTGGGGATTCCATTTCCCTCTGCTGTTCTCAAGTCCCTCAGTATCAAATGACCCCTTCTGATTGAGTCAGAAGATTTCACATCTGACTTAAGGAACCGCCTACGCTCCCTTTACGCCCAGTAAATCCGAATAACGTTCGCCTCCTACGTATTACCGCGGCTGCTGGCACGTAGTTGGCCGAGGCTTATTCCTCGGGTACCGTCAGAATTCTTCCCCAAGAAAAGAGGTTTACAACCCGAAGGCCTTCATCCCTCACGCGGTGTCGCTGGGTCAAGCTTTCGCTCATTGCCCAAGATTCCTTGCTGCTGCCTCCCGTAGGAGTTGGGGCCGTATCCCAGTCCCCATCTGGCTGACCATCCTCTCAGACCAGCTACCGATCACAGCCTTGGTAGGCCATTACCCTACCAACTAGCTAATCAGACGCAAGCCCCTCTTGGAGCACCCTAAGGCTTTAATAACAAAGCATCAACTTCGCTATCACATGGGACATTAGCTCGCCTTTCGGCAGGTTATTTCCCACTCCAGGGCAGGTTACTTACGTGTTACTCAGCCGTTCGCCACTAGGTTACAATCCGAAGAATATAACCCCGTTCGACTTGCATGCATAAGGCGCACCGCCAACGTTCATTCTGAGCCAGGATCAAGCTCTCCACTCAAAATCTTCCTTCCACTATTCAATTGTTAACGTACTAATACACATAATATTTTATACAAATCTCTCTTAGTTTGTCAACTTTTCCCTTGGCTTCGAGTAAACTAATATCTTCTCACAGTATCGAAGCAAGTTTGACATTAAGGGAATTTTCCATTATATTTTGCCGTCGATATTTTATACGGCCCCGTGGTGTAGCGGTCTAACATGCCACCCTGTCACGGTGGAGATCAGGGGTTCAAATCCCCTCGGGGTCGCTTCTTTTATCTATAATTCAATTACGATTCAAGAAGTTAGCCTTATCGGTTTGTCTTCTTTGACATATGTTCGCAGCTATAACTCCAGAAGAGGCAAGCGGAAGTAATTAAAGACCGGGTAACTATTCGCTACACTATTGTGTCGCTAGATAATTAATAATCCAACCAGTGTAAAGGCAGCGATAGGCGGTAGAGCTGGCATCGGCTTTCCCTTCAAAATAATCGCTTGAATCACATAGACGCTAACCAGTCCCAACAATCCCAGAACAGCAATAATAGCTGCTGGCCTTAGGCCCTGGGCAAAATAGACGGAGGCTGTAAGCAGACAAGGGAAGGCAATGTCGCCACCACCCAGTATGGAGTACTCCCTCTCGGCGGGATTCACCTCTATTATTTTCTCTCGTTTTTTCAAGTTGGAGTTCCATTCAGAATAGTTCTTAGGAATAATTAGTGCTGGCAAGGCATTTATCTGCGATAACCTGTCTGCCATCCAGAGCATAAATCTGAAACGAACCGCCACGAAGTCATATATGGCGAGTGCCAGAATAATGGCCATTGCGGTCCACGGCGTAATAAAGCGACCGAAAACTGCTCCCAAACTACTAACTGCCAGAATCAATACCAGGTTATGTAACCAGACCAGTGGTATTAAGAACCAAAATGTTCCAAATGCAACGGCGATGGACACAGCTGCCGGAAGAGGCACATAGAAGACAGTTGCGATAAATGCGCCCCAACTAAACAGAAGAGCAAACAAGATTCTAAGAAGAACCTTTAAGGCTTTAAGCGGGATCTTGTATAGCGTGAGCCCCAGCAGAGCAGCTGCCGCAAGAATATAGATTACAATCGGACCTAACGCTGAATGGGCTGGCACATCGATAACCTCCCCCTCGGGTGTTGTCACTTCCCCGGGCCACCAGGATATCGGCGCAGATGGCTGAGTGGGTATTTCTATATTATTATCTTCCAGGAATGGATCTATACGGGGAGCAACAAGAAGGATGAGCATTTGAGCAATGACAAACAGAACAAGGCCCAAATAGACCGTATTCAGCTTTAGTGGCCTCTTTGCACTCATACAGGTGTATTCTACATCGAAGAAAGCCTCGTGTCGAAGTATCACTATGACTAGTGGCTCAGGAAGATTGAAGGTTTCTAGTGAGTCTGCAGGGCCGCAAATCTGTTATGTACAAGGTGCGAAATTTTGAGTAGTTATCAGGTATCCCAGTCAACGCACTTAGAGATGTAAAGCAAATAGATTAATGGCTGTTTGTCAAAGCAGTCAGTTGACGCCAATTCGGTAAAAGGTTATTATTAGTATGCAATGTTTTGCATTTACTATAACGACGAAATAAAGAGGAAACATGGACTATACATTAATGATAGGTGGCCTCGCACTTGTCTTAGGCATCCTTATTGGATACTTCATCAGGCAATTAGTAGCCAACCGGGAGATTCAGAAAGCAAGAAAAGAGGCACAGAACTTATTAGAAGAAGCGACAACTAAGTATAATGAACTACTCCGTACAGCTAGAGCAGAAGCTGTAAAAGTTGCCAACGCTGCCGAGGCGGAAAGCAAGGAACGCCGCCTTGAAATACAGCGAATAGAGAAGCGTGTCCACCAGAAAGAAGAAACGCTCGAGCGCAAGGTAGAGGCCGTAGAGCGGCGTGACCGTGATCTGGATAACAAGAAAAAAGATACCGAGAGGATAACAGCTGAACTTCAGGCAATAAAAGAAAAGCAGCTGGCAAAGTTAGAATCCATCTCTGGCACATCTACCGAAGAAGCGAAAACCATTTTATTTCAAGAGCTGAAACAAGAGGTTGAAGAGGAAGCTCTACAGCAGGTTAGGGTATGGGAGGCACAAATAAAGGAAGAGGCTGATGAGAGGGTTCGAGAGATTCTGGCCACAGCAATTCAAAGGTGTGCTACTGATGTTGTTTCAGAAACTACAATATCCGCTGTTCCCTTGCCTAGTGATGAGATGAAGGGGCGGCTCATTGGGCGTGAGGGACGCAATATTCGTGCTTTGGAGCAAGCTACTGGCGTTGATCTTATCATTGACGATACTCCGGAGACAGTTACCATCTCTAGCTTTGATCCTATGAGGCGTGAAATAACTCGCGTCGCCTTAGGCAAACTTATCCTTGATGGGCGTATTCATCCAGCCCGGATTAAGGAAATAGTGGACAAAACCAAAACAGAAGTTGAAGCAACTGTTCGTAGTGAGGGTGAACGGGCTGCTTATGAAGCTGGAATACCAGGCTTGCATCCTGAACTGATTAAGCTACTTGGTCAGCTC
This sequence comes from Dehalococcoidia bacterium, assembly GCA_036448835.1. Taxonomy (GTDB): domain Bacteria; phylum Chloroflexota; class Dehalococcoidia; order GIF9; family AB-539-J10; genus RBG-13-51-36. Next base: position 3,460 of record JAZFXR010000003.1, read on the forward strand.
AAATTCCGTACCAGTTATGGTCAGAATGTTTTAACTCACAGTCTTGAAGTTTCCCATCTGGCAGGGATGCTGGCCGGCGAGATTGGGGCTAATATCAGTGTAGCCAGGAAAGCTGGACTACTCCATGATATTGGGAAGGCGATAGATCATCAAACAGAGGGCCCGCATGCTTTGATAGGTGCTGATCTGGTGAAGCAGTGGGATAAAAATCCGGTGGTAGTTCAAGCCGTTGCTGAACATCATGGCGAAGCAGACACCAGTACTGTTATGGGCTTTGTTGTTGCTGCTGCCGATGCCATAAGTGGTTCGCGACCCGGTGCAAGACGTGAGTCCTTGGAACGCTATCTAAAGCGCGTTAAGGACCTAGAGGACATCGCCGCCGATTTTCCCGGCGTGGAAAAAACTTTTGCTATTCAAGCTGGACGCGAAGTGCGCGTCATGGTAAAACCAGATAAAGTTGATGATTTAACAGCAGTGAGATTGGCCCGAGATATTTCTAAAAAAATAGAGGAAAACCTTACATATCCCGGCCAGATAAGAGTAGTAGTAATAAGGGAGACTACAGCAATAGATTACGCTAAGTAGAATTGAAAATACTGACAATAGGCGACATCATCGGTAAGCCTGGTAGGAAAGCGGTGGAGGAAATCTTACCAGGGTTATATTCTGAGTATAGTATTGACCTCGTAATAGGTAATGGCGAGAATGCTGCCGGTGGACTTGGGTTGACTCCACGTATAGCAGAAGAGCTTTCTGATTCTGGAATTGATGTTATAACTACAGGCAATCATATCTGGGCTTATAAGGAGATTATTCCTTATCTGAATAGCGGCCCCGCTGTTCTCCGCCCATTGAATTATCCACCTACAAATCCGGGTCGTGGTTATTTGCTTAAAAATAATGCCCTGATAGTCAACCTCGTTGGGCGTGTCTTCATAGGCAATTTTGATTGTCCCTTTCGAGCAATGGATCAATTACTGACTGAGTTTGAACATAAATCAATTCCTATTATTGTTGACTTTCATGCTGAGGCGACCTCGGAGAAAGTTGCAATGGGCAGATATCTCGATGGACGAGTGAGCGCTGTGTTAGGCACCCACACCCATGTGGGCACTGTGGACTCTCAGATATTGCCCGGAGGAACTGCATATGTCACCGACATAGGCATGGTTGGCCCTATAGATTCGGTTATCGGAGACGACACAGATTCTGTACTTGATCGCTTCCTTACCCAGATGCCCAATCGGTTATCAGTTGGCAAGGGAAAAGTCAATTTCGATGCAATTATGGTCGAAGTGGACGAAAATACTGGCAAGGCAGTGGATATCAAGCGTATCCGAAAAACAACAGATTAGGTAGGAAGAAGGATCATTGAGCCGTTAGCTTGGCCGGGAGCTGATAATTAAGAAAGCCCCGGCTGTGCAATCACCTTGGACATTATATCACCAGCTTTATCCCGTATTATTACTGTGGCATAGTGGTCGAAAGGGGTTGGAGTTAAATTAACGATAGCTAATTTTGCTCCAGCCTCCACGGCGTAAGTTGGGACATAAGCAGCAGGGTAAATGACAAGAGTGGATCCAATGACAATAAAAAGATCGCACTTCCGTGAGCGGCGAATAGCTTCCTGTAATGTCTCCTGTGGCAACGCCTCTCCGAAAAATACCGCGTCTGGCTTCAGGATACCCTGACAGTCAGGGCAATCGGGAACTTCTATCCCCTCCTTTATTTTCTGTAATACTTCGGGCATCGGAAAGCGTCTACGGCAGCTTAAACACACCACCCACTCCATATTACCATGAAGCTCGAACACTTTATCATCGGGGACTCCGGCTTTCTGGTGCAGGTTGTCGATATTTTGAGTGATGACGCAATCTAATTTGCCCAAATTATGGAGCTTGGCGATGGCATAATGGGCGGGATTTGGTTCAGCCGCAGTGAGAAGTCCACTTTCGGCGGACATCTTCCAGATTCCTTTACGGGCGGCTGGGCCGCTGAGGAACTTTTGAATGGTGAAATCCTCGGGGTCATATCTACTCCAGATCCCTTCCGGGCTGCGGAAATCGGGGATACCTGACTCAGTGCTTATCCCAGCCCCGGTGAACACTACGGTTCTTTTAGATTCAATGATAAGCTGAGCCAACTGTTCTATTGCTTCCATCATCTCACTCCCCTGAAACTGACTTTCCCACTCATAATCCGACCTTTACTACCCTTTCGATACCACCTAAGTCAGGAATTAACTCGATACTGGCCTTCGGGAAATAGCCCTCTATTAACGAAGTCACCCGTTCTCCCTGGCCTCTACCTATTTCCAGAAGAAAACATCCTCCGCATTTGAGTTTTCCTGGCATCTGTTCCAATATTAATCGTATTTTGTCCAGGCCGTTCAACCCACCAGCCAAGGCTGATGTGGGTTCAAAATCTATTATATCCGGACTCAAATCCTCAAATTCACAATCTTTGATATAAGGCAAATTGGCTACTATCATATCCACGGGTTGAGATAATGGTTCAAGCAAATTCCCGTGCAGAAGTTCCACTTGGCTGATAACGGTGTGGCGCTGGCAATTCATCTCAGCTACCTGTAGAGCCCGAGCTGAAATATCCACGGCATAAATCTGAGCTTGGGGTAATGCTATCGCAAGGTTAACGGCAATAGCTCCGCAGCCTGTGCCAACGTCGGCTATGGTGATTCTCTTTCCCGGCCGTGAAATGCGATGTGCAAGTTCCACAGCTTGTTCTACAAGCAGTTCTGTTTCTGGTCTTGGGATAAAAGTGTGACAGTTAAGGTACAAGTCAATTCCATAAAATTCGCAGTGCCCTAGAATATAAGCAGCAGGCTCGTGGTTGAGGCGACGCTGGATAAGACTCCATAGCTGGCTTATTTCCGTTGAAGTTAAGACCTTCTCGGGTTCTGTGTAAAGTTGTGTTTTAGACATTCCCAAGACATGACCCAGTAAAAGCTCAGCTTCAGCAGAGGCATCATCAATTCCTTTTCTGAGTAATGTTTGGACAGCCGATTGTAAAGCTTCGCGTAAAATCACGTAAGAGCCGCTTCCAGTTGTTCAACCTGCTCTTTGCTGATCAGGGCTTCAACGATTTCATCCAGTTCTCCATCCAAAATCTGCTGAAGATTGTGAAAACTGGAGCTGATTCGGTGATCTGTGACCCGGTTCTGGGGGAAATTGTAGGTGCGAATCTTTTCCGCCCGTTGGCCGCCGCCTACTTGCATTCGCCGCTCTTCATCTATGCTTTCAGATTGCTTCCGTTGTTCGACATCAAGCACCCTGGCCCGAAGCACTGCCATGGCCTTCATCCTGTTTCTTATTTGAGACCTTTCATCCTGGCAGGTGGCTACTATGCCTGTGGGCAAGTGCTTGATGCGAACCGCTGTAGTTACTTTATTTACATTCTGCCCGCCAGCCCCCCCGCTATGGAAAAATTCCATTTTAAGGTCATCAGGATTGATATTGAGTTCAACTTCTTCCGCTTCGGGCAGGACCGCTACCGTAGCTGTCGAGGTATGAATTCGTCCCGAAGCCTCGGTGGCTGGCACTCTTTGCACTCGATGGACACCACGCTCATGTTTAAAGCGGCTGAAAGCACCTCTGCCTTTGATTTCAAATATTAGCTCCTTGAAACCGCCAACTTCACTCTGATTGCTATCAATGACCCCTACGTGCCAGCCCTTGGCCTGGGCATATCGGCTGTACATGCGAAATAAGTCGGCGGCAAAAAGGCCTGCCTCTCCACCGCCAGTACCAGCTCTTATCTCGACAATAACATCTCTATCAGCATCGGGGTCTTTGGGCATCAGGGAAAGCTTGAGCCGGCTAAGGAGATCAGCTTGCTGTTCTTTGAGTTTGCTCACTTCTTCCTTGACTAAGTCCGTCATTTCCGCTTCGGTATGAGAATTAAGCAAAGCTTCAAGTTCAGCCAGCTCTTTGCCCTTGGCCCTATATTCTTGGTACATGCCAACAATATCTTCAAGATCAACTTTCTCCTTGTTTAGCTCTTGAAGCCGCCTGGAATCAGTGGCTATCTCTGGTTGAGCCAGGAGTTGGCTTAGCTCGTCGTAGCGCTTTTGTATTAACTCTAGTTTCTCAAACATACCCAACACTATTATAATACAGCAACACAAGCTGCTCAAACTTGAGCTAAGTTAACTGGTATGAAACTGGCACCAGGTTGCTACGAATGCTTACGCAGATTAATCCACCTGCGGCAGGGCCTGGGTTGGGGCAGTTAGCTCAGGAAATGTATATCGCTCAACTTGAGACGACGATTAAAACCAAGGCCGATGCAAAAGCGCGGGCGAAAAACTGACTGAAAAAACACAGCGAAAAATGAATAAGGCACAAGTGCACAAGAGCATAAGGTATAAGGTGAAATGAGAGTAAATCAACTTCATTTTGGTAATAGAGAAGATTGGCGAAAGTGGTTAAAGGTCAATCATAATAAAGTGAAAGTCCTTTGGCTGGTTTTCTATAAAAAGCACACAGGTAAAGCTAACATTTCATATAATGACGCAGTCGAAGAGGCATTATGCTACGGCTGGATTGATAGTATTATAAAAGAGATAGATGAAGAAAAATATGCACGAAAATTTACCCCTCGAAATAATCACAGCAGATGGTCCGAATTAAATAAAGAACGTGCAGGAAATATGATAAAACAAGGCAAAATGACGGCAGTGGGACTATCAAAGATAAATGCCGCCAAGAAAAACGGCCAATGGAACAGGGCGGTATCAATTCCCAAAACCGTTGAATTGCCGAATAGTTTAAAGTCTGCACTGCAAAAAAATAAGAAAGCGTGGGGCAATTTCAAAAATCTGGCCCCGTCGTATCAGAGAAACTTTATTATGTGGGTTAGCAGTGCCAAAAGACAGGAAACAAAAGACAAGCGTCTTATTGAGGCTATCGGCTTACTTGAAAGAAACGAAAGACTGGGATTGAAATAATTGTCATCTGAAAAACCCCCGGCAGGATAAACCTGCCGGCTAAATATTATTTTGAGGCCGACTTCGTCGGCGAATATTTTAATGGATTTCTCCGCCTCGGTTTTGAATTTATCGTTTCAGCCGACGACGTCAAATCCTTATCGGGCAATGAAGGAAAGGGAGATGACGCTCGCCAGGGAAACATATCCTGAGCCGAGATCCCGATATCAGGAGGACCTTCGTGGTTGTCTTAAGCTGGCCGCAGCGGCGAATGTTATCGATTTCTTCCGTGAGCCTGGTTCTATTAAGGAGGATATCAGAAAAACCGTGAACTTTGCTCTAGATGACTCGGAGCGGCTTGAAGCAAAGCTAAAAAATGCTGGTAAAATCTTATATCTGGCAGATAACGCCGGGGAACTTTGCTTCGATCTACCCCTAGTCAATTGGATGCAGCAATTTGCCCAAGTTACCTATGTGGTTAAACCATCACCTATTCAAGATGATTTGACTTTGGAAGATGTAAAGAGGTCTGGTCTACAAGGTAAATTTGGGAAGATTATAAGCACGGGCATAGCCTCGCCGGGAGTAGTTTTTTCTCTGGCTTCACTACAGTTCCAACAAGAATTCGAGTCAGCAGACTTTATATTCGCCAAAGGCATGGGGCATTATGAGGCTTTATCAGAGCTCCCCCCTGAAGGCAAGTTTTTCTATTGCCTTATGGCGAAGTGCCAACCGGTAGCAAATTCGCTGGGGGTGCCCATAAATAGCTATGTGGCTATGTTGCAATGATTCAGGCCTTTTTGCCCCCAGCCATGCAAATTGCCTTGAATGGCACTGAGAAGCTCTAGAAAGGGTATGCAATAAGAAAACGCACACACACTGAGGAGAGAGAGGAGAGATGAGAAGGGGGAGAGGAGAGACCTCAAGGTCGACACTCACAAAGCCTATAGGTCATTGACATTGTGCTCAGCCCTAGTCATGTTTTCCATTGAAACAGCCATAATCCCGGCACAGTGAACCAACCAAACCCACAAAGTTCGGCTTTATTTGTATATTCTTACTGTATAATAGGCAAAATCGATGAGAAAACCGAGCAAGCGTGAAGCCATAATAGGTGGCTTATCCCTGGTAATTACGGTAGCTTTGTCTATTCTTATCATCTATAACCGGAGCTACATCGAACAGATATCAGAGTGGGGTTACTTTGGATGCTTCTTCATCAATGTTCTTTCCAACGGCACTTTCATATTGCCCGGCTTCGGTATTGTTATTACATTCACACTAGGTGGGGTATTAAATCCTGCCATAGTCGGCGCCGTAGCTGGTATTGGTGAAGCTATAGGCGCTATCGGTGCTTATTTTACTGGATACGCTGGCAGGGGATTAGTCCGGGATAGCAATAGCGGCATTTACCTTCGCTTCAGCAATATTATTGATCGCCACGGATCTAAAGCCATTTTCTTTGTGTCATCTGTGTTAAGTCCCTTTTTCTACCCCTTTGCTGTGTTTCTAGGCATGGTTCGCTTTGGTTGGGTAAAATTCTTCCTCATCACCTGGGCAGGGAGGACAGTTAAAAGCATGGTACTGGCTTACCTGGGTTACTTAGGGTTGAAAGCCATCCTGCAATGGCTGGGCATGGACATCTAACCCACCCTAAGAGAAGTCTACAATTTTCCTGAAACCTGGTTAGTCTTCAAAGCAAATTCGGTAAGGTTATTATAACTTGAGTTTCGCAAGCTATTTTGTTATATTCTTAAACCAAGTTGGGGCTGTAGCTCAATCGGGAGAGCGTCTGACTGGCAGTCAGAAGGTAGTGGGTTCGAATCCCATCAGCTCCACCAGTTCTAGACGGGGGAGAGGGGTGGTTTCGACTTCCGGGACTATATTTTTCAGAAGATGATGGCATTTTTTCAGTGCCAAATAGATTAACCAAAGAAAAGGAGAAAGAAGATGATTTTCACAAACCGACCTGAACTGAGTGCGGAGGAAAAGAAACTGCCGTTGGCGAAGTACTATGATCTTCCACTCTACCCACCCGGCCCTCGCGAGCAGCAGCTTATTGATGCCTGTCCCATAGATCCGAAACTGGCAATCAAGGCTGAAAATTTCATAGATCTACTGCAACCTACCGGTTATAGCCAGGCAGAATACGGCTACTGCATGATGGAAGACGGCTCGGGTTACATGGCAATTTACACCGTTTACCCCAACTGCACGCCTGAAATGCTGGGGTGGTGGTTCCGCTGGTTAAACGTCCACTCAAAGGGCCAGCCAGAAGGCAAGGGCAATCTCAAGTATAAAATCTGGTGCCCACCAGACCATTTCAATCACGGTTTTGTCAACGGTAAGGATAGGACGGATGGTATCTACGCGGTGGAATCCATCGACCTGGGCCAAGGAGAGGAAAGAGTATATTTTTTTCGACATCCCTTCAATCTGAGAGATTACGGCCTCACGAAGGAACGAGAACAAGCATTGAAAGAAGCCGGTTGCTGGATCGACTGTTCCTGGGTATCCTTTCATTCACCGGACACGGGACACAGAGCTTATCCAGGTAGATATCTCTGGTTGACTATTTCTCGTTACTGTCCCCTCGGTGGAATGGAAAAACTTACTCGAGTATGGATCGGTTACGGTGTGAAGGACGGCAGGGTCTACTTTGACAAAAGCACCCCATCCTCCATGCTCTGCGAAGAGTACATGAGAACGTTTCTGATTCATTGTACGGTTGAAGCTCAACACCTAAGCAAGCTGCTGCCTGAACTCTATGCTGAATATCATAGTAAGCCTGACGATGAATTATAAATAGAGAATCAAATTTAGTGGGAATGTAAGTAGTTTGTATTCAGGGTTCGAATCCCATCAACTTCACCAGTAATTGCCTGGTCCTGATTACCACAATTGGTCTATGCGGTAACAGTGCCTAACTTCATCAACCTCGCTCTGGCTCGATCAGCCCGTAGTTACCGTCCTCACGACGGTAGAGCAGATTGAGTCTCTCAGTATCGGCGTCCATAAAAAGAAAGAAATCATGCCCCAAAAGCTCCATTTGTCTTATAGCCTCATCCACGGACATGGGTTTGACAAGGAAGCGTTTACTCTTGACCAATCTTTTGGGAGTCTCGATTTCTTCTGTTTCAATTGTCGTTCCTTGCCGAGCAAAGGAAACGCCTCTGCCTTTGTCATATAATTTGCCTTTGTATCGCTCAATTCGCTTAGACAGCACATCAACCACTTTGTCAACGGCTGTGCGAATGTCTTTAGACTTTTCCTGAGCTCTAATTAACACACCTCTGCTGTCAAGGGTAACCTGGACAATGAATCGCTGCTCGGGTAGCTTTGCACCTTCATGGGAAATCTCTACCTTGCTTTCGTCAATGATAGGTAGGTAACGACTGAGTTTGTTAATTTTCCTTTCAACATACAGCTTTAATGTTTCAGAGACCTCAATATTGTTCTTAGCAATAACCTGTAACTTCATTTCCCCTCCTTTAGTTATGAATCTCCCTTGCTAACGTCAAACCCCAAACAGACACACTGCCCTTGCTCTTGAGAGCTGCAGCGCAGGACTCCAGCGTAGCACCCGAGGTACACACATCATCTATGAGTATAATTTGTTTACCGGTTAACTTTTCGTCACGGCACACAAAAGCATCGGTTACATTCCTCCGGCGTTCTTCCACATCACCTGCTTTTACCTGAGGCTGAGCCTTTTTCACCCGAATGAGGCAATCCTCAATCACTGGCAAATCAATACGTTTGCCCAACTCCCTGACGAGAAGACTGGATTGGTTATAACCCCTTTCTCTCAAACGCCGTGGATGCAGAGGTACGCAAACCAAGACTTCGCCAGCCAATGGATTTAACCTAAGGTAATCGGTTAGTAAGTCAGCCAAACAGGCAGAGATTGCCTTCAAATTTCGGTACTTCAGCTCATAAATAGCTTTCCGTATTACATCATCAAACTTAAATGGGGAACGGATGCCGTCAATCACGGTTTGTCTTCGCCGACAGTCCGGGCATACGATACCGCTGGCCTGAGGCCTGCCACAGTTAGGACAAAGCGGTGGTAAGAGCCTTGGTGATTTCTCGAGACATTCCGGGCAAACAAAATCACCCATCTTTCCACAACCAACGCATCTACGTGGAAAAAAAGATTCGACTGCCAGCTCAATGAATTTGCGTGAGCGAACCAAATCCTCTGCTAAGGAGTGTACTCTCGGCGTGTGCGGGTATGAAGTTCTCCATTAAGAATAGGCTCATTAATGTATACTTCACCATTCCTGATCTTCAAATTATAACCACAATCAGGATGTGTACAAACCCACGCCTTATAGTGAATCGGTGCCCCCTGACTACCAAAGTCAGAGAGAGGCACTAAATCCCCCTTTCCGCATTTTTGACACTTAGGAAATGAATCGTTTTCCAAGTTCCACCTCCACAATTTAATATATTTGTCTACTCCAAAAGTATTAAGTATATACTATTAATGGCTCTTTTGCAAGAGCATTTGACTGATAAATCCGAATTTTTTGCTTTTCTAATAACCCAACGCAACCGTCATCAGGCGAGTATAGATGGCCCCAGCAGGCGTCAGTTGGCTTCTCATTAAGCTAATAGCCTCGACTTCGACATGATATTTATCTTCAAAGCTGGTAGCGCCCACAAGCTCGCCAAAGACCCTTCTTTCCAATGGGGATGCTCCTTGCTTGATGCGCGCCAGAGTCAAGTGAGGCACATATGAGCGTTCCTCCTTAGCAAATCCCAGGGCTGCGAGCGCGGAGTCGATGTTTTGCTGTAACCTTGATAGTTTATCCACCTCTCCACCAATACCAACCAAAAAGACCCGAGCTTGCCTTAGGCTGGGAAAAGCCCCCAGGCCTGAAATCTCCAGATGAAATCGAGAAATCCCCTGCACGGCCGTTCTCATAGCTTCAGTTATCTCCGTTACCCGCTTAGAAGGAATATTGCCCAGAAACTTCAAAGTTAGATGAATTCCCCCGGGGGCCACCCACTTCACAAACTTATGTTCATCTCTTTCCAATTCTTTTTTCAACCTGGCTAACCCTTCTTTAGCCTCGTCGGGCAACTCAATGGCAATAAAGCAACGGATTTGCTCAGGATTATGTGTCACTTCCGCTCCTTGCATCCAAATACAGCAGTTTTTTAGCGTTAGTTCCCAAGATTCTAGTTCTATCTTTCTCGGGAAGCTGTGAAGATTGGATTTGGGTAATTACTCGATTCTGGTGCATAAGAGGATAATCAGTGCCGAAAAGGATTTTATCACTACCTATAATTTGACTGACCTGCTCAAAAATCCCGGGTTTATAAAGGAAAACAGTGGCCGCGGTATCGAAGAAAACATTGGCTAAAGCTTTGGCTACTTCGGGCATCAGTGCATAAAAAGGCAACCCACCACCCCAGTGAGCACAAACAAGCTTTAAATCCGGAAACCTTGTTATAAATGAGTACAGAATGTCAGGGGTAATACCACCCTTGCCGGAGTACTCATGACCCACTGGCTCAGAAGAGTGGGTCAGAAAAATCAAGTCGTGCTTGAGCGCGGCATCAACTAGAGGTTTCATTGTTTTATTATCAGTAAGGTCGAAGCCCTGCACATCAGACCTTAGCTCGCCAATTCCCCTGGTTCCGGCTTTGGCACATCGCTCTAGCTCGACGATAGCAGCATCTCCTGCCCTGGGTTGAATCGCACAGAAGCTGACAAGTCTTTTGGGATAGCGCGATACTGAATCTAGAATGTAATCGTTAGTTTTCACACAGAGTTCATGGCTGAACCAGCCGGCGTTAAGAACAACTGACATATCAATGCCCGCTTCGTCCATACTGGCGATCAGTTCCTCCGCCGTTGCTATCTTAGATT
>JAZFXR010000004.1:0-4289 GCA_036448835.1 Dehalococcoidia bacterium
CCCAGACATGGCAAGGGACACCGGATAAGCCCCAGTGAACTACCGGCGAGAGCCAATATCTATGCCTTGAAATCTCTGGGGGTAGAAAGGATTATCTCCGTAAATGCTGTGGGCAGTCTCAAAGAAGAGATAGAACCTCTAGACATAGTCATTCCTGACCAGCTAATAGACCGCACCAAAGGAAGAGCCAGCACCTTCTTCACAGAAGGGATAGTGGGGCATATCGCCTTCGCGGAGCCCTTTTGTCCTGTTCTGAGCCAAGTGTTGGTTGAGGTAAGCACCAAGGTCGGAGCCAAGGTGCATAGAGGTGGTACTTGTCTGGTCATGGAAGGACCGCAACTCTCTACCAAAGCTGAGTCTCAGCTTTACCGTTCATGGGGGGCTGATATTATTGGAATGACAGCTTTGCCTGAAGCTAAATTGGCCAGAGAGGCGGAAATATGCTATATCGCACTTGCCATGGTTACTGATTATGATTGCTGGCACCCGACTTACGAATCAGTGACTACGGATATGATTCTAACCAATCTACGGAAGGGTATTGATGCCACAAAAAAGGTCTTGGGGCTGCTACTGCCCTCGATACCACAAAGACGAGATTGTGCTTGCGCTAGTGCCCTTAAATATGCCATAGCCACAGAGAAGAAATACATACCCAAGGAGAAGAGGAATGAGTTGGCGCTGTTAATTGGTAAGTATTTGGGTGAAGAAGAAGATGTCGGCCAAGCTTGAGTTCAGATGTTTACCTACTGCTATCGGCAGCATGCCTCACATGGATTCTAACGAGGCTTGTTCCATTATTATGAAGTATCTTCCTGACATTCCCGTCTGGCCGCAATTACCGCGACGCTCTCCTAAAGAAAACATGATTATCCAGTTCAGCGAAGGTTTTCCGGGAGTGGTTATAGATGGAGACAAGATTCACATCGCGCCCTCAGTGGACTTTGAGAGCGAGCTGGAGCAAATCCATATTGATTGTGAGCAGGATGCTTCCCGGGAGTATGGCATTTCACCCGAATATGCTGCCGGGCTTCATGCATTTGTCTCTAAAGGAACGGGCAGCGAGATAGTTAAGGGGCAGGTAACAGGTCCTATCACCTGGGGGTTGAGGGTTACCAATCAGGATGGTCTGGGTATCCTGTATGACGACACTTTGGCAGAAACCGCGGCCAGATTCTTGAAGCTGAAGGCTTCGTGGCAAGAGAATATTTTGAGGGAAATAGCGCCAAATACCATTATCTTTGTTGACGAGCCCTATCTGGTTTCTTTGGGTTCGGTGTTTACTCCTATTCCTGAAGAAAAAGTGCCTGTTCTGCTCGAAGAGGTACTCCGGGGAATAAAAGGGATAAAAGGATTACACTGCTGTGGAAACACCAACTGGTCAGTCCTTCTGGATACCTCAGTCGATATTCTCAGCTTTGATGCCTACAACTATGCCTCTTCTTTAAACACTCACTCTGATAAGGTGAAATCCTTTCTGGATCGTGGTGGCAACATTGCCTGGGGGATAATTCCGAATGAGGAAGAGGCTCTGGCTAAAGAATCCTTGTCCAGTCTCCGTGACCGCCTGGAAGAAGCCATGTCTCCGTTCACCCGGGATGGCGTTAAATTCAGGCAGCTCGTAGCTCAAGGACTGATAACTCCCTCTTGTGGTCTGGAAAGCTTATCGCCTGAAGCAGCAGGTCAAGCTCTGGAATTAACGGCTAAATTGTCCGAGGATTTGAGAAGTCGATATACAGAGTAGCTTTTCGAAATAACTACCCCGAAGTTGCATCTCTTCAGAACAAGAATTATTGTTCCTGGGAATCTTTTTCTAGAGCTCTTATTTTGCTCACCCTTCGTAAGTGTCTGCCGCCTTCAAAATCCGCGGCTAAGAAGGTTTTAACGATTTCCAAAGCTGCCTCGTTGTCTATATTCTCCTCCCTGATGCACAGAACGTTGGCATCATTGTGCTGCCGGGCCCGCTGTGCAGCCAATGTATCACAGCATAGAGCTGCCCTTATACCCTTTATTTTGTTGGCAGCTATACTCATGCCTATGCCGGTATTGCATATTAGAATACCCGTGTCGAAACTGCCCGAAGCCACCGCTCCCCCGACTTTCTGGGCGATATCCGGATAATCCACAGAATCAGTGCTATAGCAACCGAAGTCTTGAGTGTCATAGCCAGTGTTCTGAAGAAAAGGCACAATTAACTGCTTTAGAGCAAAACCACGGTGATCACAGCCTATAGCAATGCGCTTCATTATTTACCTCCAAGTATTCCTTACAAGCTTCGTCAATTTTGTATGCGGGTATGATTCCCTGACGCAAAATTATTGGCGATTCACGGGTAACATCCACTACTGTGGATTCCTTGCCGCCTGGACATTTGCCTCCATTGATAAGAAAGTCAATTGTTCCTCCCAGTTCTTGTTCAACTTCCCCGGCAGTTAAGGCAGCCGGTTGGTCACTAATATTAGCGCTGGTTCCGATTATGGGATTCCCCAGGTGTTGAATGATAGCCCGACAAACTGGGTGGTCGGGAACGCGTACTGCTATGGTGGGTCCTGGGGCTAGATAGACAGGCACCGATTCCTTTTTCGGTAGAACCAAAGTTAACCCACCGGGCCAAAAACGCTCTGCTAAAAACCAGGCGATTTCCGGTATCGGATTGGCCAGCGTAGTCAAGCTCCCCATATCATTCAAAAGTAAGGGAAGTTGTCGATTCTTGGGGCGGTTTTTTATCTGGTAAATCCTTTCTACTGCAACCGAATTTAAGGCGTCAGCTCCCAGACCATAGACCGTATCCGTAGGGAAGGCGATTACCCCACCTTCTTGCAGGATCTTAACGCCCTTCTCGATTTCTCGCTGCAAGATATCCATCTTCTCTAATTTTAGTATAGCATGGCGGAGTTCGGAGCGAGAATCTAGGACTTATGCCTTCAGTAGCTCAGGAAGACTCTACCTATAAGTGAGAAGTGTCGCTGGCTAGGAAAGGCTCAAGGTATCTATAGTTGATAATAGTCCATAACAATGATAAGCTAAATGCATTCACCGCCGCAAGTCCTCAATGAAAAAAGAGTCAGAAAGCCATAGAGTTACTGCTAGTGATGATATCGAAGTCTCCACTTATCTGGAACTAGCGAAAGAGTTGCGCGGTGAGCAACCTGTAGTTGAACCTGAGCTACCCCAGAGCGAACGTGAAACTATAGTTGTGCTCGACTTTGGCTCTCAATATAGTATGCTCATTGCCAGGCGTGTACGGGAATGCCGAGTCTACTGTGAACTCGTGCCCTACGATACGCCCTGGGAGAAAATAGCTTCGCTTAATCCACGGGGATTCATACTTTCGGGAGGTCCGGCCAGCGTTTATGATTCTAGAGCTCCTATGCCTTTACCCTATATTTACGAAAAGCGTTTACCAGTAATGGGCATTTGCTATGGGATGTTTGCTATCACCTATGACTTGGGCGGTCAGGTAACTCAGGGGACAAAACGTGAATACGGCCACACAATCCTATACATAAGTGCTGAAGACTGTCCTCTTTTTGCCGGTCTTCCATCATCTCTACCGGTATGGATGAGCCATGGTGACCAGGTAGTAGAGATGCCGCCTGGCTTCAAGGCTTTGGCCTATACTGAAAATTCACCGTTCGCTGTTATAGGTAACGATAATGGCATTTACGGACTGCAGTTTCATCCTGAGGTGGTTCACACACCTCAGGGTAAAACCATATTCCGGAATTTTGTACTAAACATATGCAGATGCCAGGGCAACTGGACGCCAGCTAATTTCATAGCTGAGAGCGTAGATAAAATTAAGGAGCAAGTGCGTGGCGGAAGAGTGGTCTGCGCTCTTTCCGGGGGCGTCGATTCGGCAGTAACTGCTACGATTGTTGACCGTGCTATTAGCAATAAATTAACTTGTATCTTTATCAACAATGGCTTATTGCGTCGTGATGAACCTGAACGGGTGCTTAATACTTTCAAGCGTAACCTTAAAATGGATGTAGTTTATATAGACGCTACTGACAGGTTCTTAGATCGACTTAAAGGAATCACGGATCCGGAAAAGAAGAGGCAATTAATAGGTAACGAGTTTATCCGGATTTTCGAGGAAGAAGCGGCCAAATTGGGTAAGATTGATTTCCTGGCCCAGGGTACTCTTTATCCCGATGTCATTGAAAGCACCTCTGCCGAAACGAAGGCTGCGGTTAAAATAAAGAGTCACCATAATGTCGGAGGATTACCGGCCAAAATGAGCTTCACTCTTGTCGAGCCACTGAGATATTTGTTTAAGGATGAAG
>JAZFXR010000005.1:0-9584 GCA_036448835.1 Dehalococcoidia bacterium
GACAAAGTTAAGATAGCTGGCGTGGGCGTTACTGGCTCGGGCAGATATCTGGTGGGCGGCTTCATTGGTGCAGACATGATTAAGAACGAGATAACGGCACAGACTAGAGCTGCCGCCGAGATGGACCCTGAAGCCGACATCATTGAGATTGGCGGGCAGGACTCCAAACTGGTAATCAAAAGAAATGGCGTGGTTGTGGACTACCACATGAACAAAGCCTGTGCCGCGGGGACCGGAAGCTTCATTGATGAACTGGCCGAAATGCTCGGCGTTTCGGTGACCAACGGTCAATTTGCCGACCTGGCATTCACCGCCCCCCATACCATTGATTTGGGTACGAGATGTGCTGCCTTTATGAGTCAGGCGGTAGCTTCAGCCCAGCAAGAAGGCGTACCACTGGAAATAATCACAGCCAGTCTGGCTAATGCTATAGCTAAGAATTATCTTTCCAAGGTGGTAGAGCACAGAAAGCTTGGCGATAAGGTCATCCTTACTGGAGCGGTGTTCTACAACAAAGCTGTGGTGGCAGCCTTTCATCAGCAGCTTAAAGATAAAAAATTGACTGTGCCAGAGCATAAAGAGGTCAGCGGCGCTATGGGCGCAGCTCTACTGGCAAAAGAAGCCATGGCCGGCCAGGAATCGAGGTTCAAGGGCTTTCAGGAGGTCGTGGATAGAGAGTGTAAGCTTACTACATTTGTATGTAAAGGTTGTGATAATAACTGCACGATCACGCGGATGGAGATGCCCGGTGAAGAGCCTAGCTACTATGGCAGCAGGTGCGACAAGTACGATGCCATAGCCAGTCATGCTAAGAGAGAAACCTTCTTCGATAAGCGGGAGCAGTTGCTCTTTCGAGAGTATAAGCAGGATGCCGGCACAGGGCCTGTGGTGGGCATCCCCAGGGCGTTGCTGGTCTATGACTATGCTCCGCTACTCATAGGATTCCTAAATGCGCTCGATGCCAGGGTTATCCTTTCCAGCCAGACCAACAACGCAATCATGGACCAGTCCATCGAGTTAAGCTACACGGACAGTTGTTTTCCCATGAAGCTCCTTCATGGACATGCGGCAATGCTCAAAGACACAGACTACATCCTCTACCCCTGTGCCATTCGCCTGGGTGGCAAAGATGGCGATGCCAGCCAGAAATACTCCTGCCCCTTAGTCCAGGCTTCACCGTTTATAATACGCAATGTGCTTGATTTCGGGGAGCGGCTGTTGATACCCATAATCGATTTCAGTCTGGGCGATAACGACGTGATAAAGAACCTTGTGGATGTTGCCGTTAAGATGGGGTTCAGTAGAAGGAAAAGCAGGGAAGCAGCTCTGGCTGGTATAGAATCTCAGCGAAGATTCGAGGCTGACCAGGCAGCGCTGGGCAGAGAACTATTGGAGCAACTGCACGAGAGCGACCAGTTGGGCGTGGTACTCTTTGCCAGGTCGTATATGTCGCAGGACGCCGGGGCCAATCTGGGTATAGCGGAGAAGCTCGCTCAACTCGGGGTGGTGCCAATACCACTGGACTTTTTGCCCCTGGAATCGGTGAATGCCAAGGAATATTCCGACCGTCCCTACTGGTTCTATGAGAACAAATATATAGCCGGCGCTGTTATAACTGCCTCAGACCCACAGCTTTATGGGTTATGGCTGACAAACTTCGGATGCGGTCCGAACTCCTTCATAATCCACATTGTGGAAGATATCATGGGGAGCAAGCCCTTGGGGCAGCTGGAAATAGACGAGCATGCTGCTGAGGCTGGCATTGTTACCCGCCTGGAAGCTTTCGTCGACACCATTGAAGGATTTGCCCGTTCTGCCGGTAAACAGGAAGAACCACGTAAAGAGGATATTTATCGAAGAGCATTTCCGCCCGTCATTGATTCTAAGAAGACGTTCATCATTCCCAGAATGACGCCGCACATTGAGCTTGTAGGTGCGCTTCTAGAAGGCAGCGGTTTTAGAGCAATTGTACTTCCTGAGCCCAATGAACACAATCTACTCTATGCTGATAAGATAACATCGGGCGTGGAATGTTTGCCCTATCGGGTAACCCTGGGCGACTTTCTAAGGTTTAGTTACGAAAACGGCAATGATTTGAAAAATGTAGAGGCAGTTATGGCAGGGGCATATGGTCCCTGTCGCTTTGGGAAATATGCGCTGGAACAAATCAAGATACTTAAGAACGTGGGCATTGACATCCCCATAAGGACCACTGTGTCGAATAATGCCTATCGGGATACTGAGATTAGCCCTGGCTTTGCCCGCCTCGCCTGGAAGGGCTGCGTGGCTGTTGACTATCTCCAAAGGTCGCTCTGGCGCACCCGCCCTTATGAAAAGAAGCCCGGTTCGGCAGATGAATTGTTTGATGGGTATCTGGGTAGAATTGTCGGGTGCGTTCGCAAGAAGGAAAATATCGATGATATCCTTAGCCAGGTAAGTTCTGATTTCAAGTCTCTCATTGACCCGGAACTCCCTCGCAAGCCTCTGGTGGGCATTAATGGCGAAATCTTTCTGCGTTCGAATAGATTCAGCAACCAGGACCTGGTCTGGGAATGTGAAAAGGCTGGGTTGGAGGTCGTCGTCTCTTCTATAGGAGAATGGCTGAAGTACATCTTCTACCGGCATGTTGAGGATGCTGTAAGGGACCGCAAATTCCTGAAGGCGCTGATCAGCTACATTATAAAACGTGTCTGGGAACATGACGAACACAAGGTAATCAGTCATTATGACAACCTGGTTGATATGAAAGAGCCCTCAACTGAGGAGGTACTGAGGTTGACAAGTGAGTGGCTTTCCCCGAAATGCGGCAGTGAAGCGGTTCTCAGTATAGGTACTGGAGTCGAATGGATGGAAAGTCCTAAGTTTGCTGGCGTGATATCGGTGATGCCCCATGGCTGTATGCCCGGTGGGATTGTAGCTGCGATGTCAGAAAAGTTCAGTGCCCTGTATCGTAAGCCCTGGATCAATCTCACATATGACGGCTTTGTGGAAAGCACCAATCTTACGAGGATTAATAATTTTGCCGAGGTGATCAGATTCTGTAGCCAGGAAAACAAGGAAGGCGCTCAGTAGTTACCTAATTACCCTATTGTTAATTGAATCGAATACATATTCATCCTTTGCGGATCCCCTTCTAATCTTCTTCAGAATGGTAATAACCTAGTTATATTTTCAATTTTTTCACGGTTTCATTCTTGTGTTTTAGATTGCAGAGTGCTTTAATTCTTCAAAGATGATATACTAGAATGGTTATGGCTAAATCTTATGTTCGTCTATTACTGAGGGGTGTTGTGGAGCCCTTGTTGCTCTTCATTATAGGCGAATTGTTGCCCATACATGGCTATGAGATTGCTCGGGAGCTGGAGCGGAGGAGCCAAGGCTACATTGATCTTACAGCAAGCACTCTTTACTCCGCATTACGACGTTTGGAGCGCAGAGGGCTCGTATCAAGCTCGTGGCAGTATATTGCTAAGCAGAAGCGCCGATGTTATGCATTGACCGAGAAAGGTCATCAGATTCTGGCTGAAGAATTATCTCAGTGGGAGCAATTCCTTGGCGCTACCGACAGAGTTATAGACAGCCAGTGAAGTGGAAATTCAGATCCTGGGTGCCCATTTAGCTGAGGCAAAAGGGGCACGGTTAACCTCTCTGTTAATTGATGGTACTTTGGTCGTGGATGCCGGTGGACTTACGTCAGCCCTTTCTCTACCTGAACAGAGAAAGATAGAAACCGTTTTGCTTACGCATCACCACTTCGATCATACTCGCGATCTAATCACTCTGGCTGCTAACGCCGGTTACTATTGGCGAAAGCAGTTGACAGTTTACGGTCTGCGCTACACGCTTGATATTGTCACTGGCTGCCTTCTTAGTGGCAAGATGTATACCAATTTCTTTGAGTATCCCGACAAAGAGAAACCGACTGTTATACTTGAGGCTATTGAGCCGTATAGCAGAAAAACTATTGCCGGCTATGATGTTTTAGCAGTACCGGTAAAGCATTCCGCACCTGCTGTCGGCTATCAAATCACCTCTTCAGATGGTAAAAGCCTGTTTTACACGGGCGATACGACAGTGGGAATATCCGAGTGCTGGCAGCATATCTCTCCCAAGTTACTTATTACTGAAGTTGCCGGGCCTAATAAATATGGAGACTGGCTCAAGAAAGCTGGTCATCTTTGTGCCGAATTTCTAAAAGAAGAACTCATACAATTTCGTCGACTCAAAGGGTATTTACCTCGCGTCATTATTATTCATATCGGGAATCCTTATGAGCAGGAGATTAAGGAAGAAGTAGCTGAAGTAGCTCAGGAATTAAAAGCAGATATAACCTTGGGCTATGAAGACATGAAGGTCACCCTGTAGTCGTGCCAAAGAGCCACCACTGTTAGTCATTACTGGCAATTATCCGTAGCTGGCGCCATAGCACAGATTGCTATGGCGCCAGTCGTTTTTATTACCCAACCTTTGGCAGTTCGAGCATTGCCTTCCTTACTTCTTCCTCGGGATAGGCGTAATCTGTCAGCTTGCCCGAGAGGTAGGAATCATAGGCAGCCAGGTCAAAGTGCCCGTGCCCGCTATGGGCGATGAGGATGGTCTTTGATTTGCCTTCTTCCTTGCACTTCAAGGCTTCGTCAATAGCCACTCTCAGGTCGTGGCAGGGCTCAGGACCTGTGATGATGCCCTCGGTGCGGGCGAACTGTACCCCAGCCTCAAAGACCTTGGTTTGAGGTACAGCCACAGCTTCAACAAAGCCTAGTTTGTGGAGGTGACATACAATGGGCGCCATCCCATGGTAGCGCAGTCCACCGGCGTGGATGGGGGGTGGAATAAACCCATGACCCAGTGTGTACATCTTAACTATAGGGCCCATGCCGCATGCGTCGCCATAGTCAAAGGCATATACTCCCTTGGTCACACTTGGACAGCTTTCCGGCTCAACACAGATAATGCGCATGTCCTTCTTTTTCCCGCTAATCTTGTCCGGAATCCAGGGTAAGAACTGCCCGGCGAAGTTTGAGCCACCGCCGATGCAGCCGACAATAATGTCGGGATAGGCATCGGCCATCTCCATCTGTTTTCTGGTCTCCTCCCCGATAATGGTCTGATGGAGAAGGACATGATTAACCACACTGCCCAGAGAGTAATGGGTATCATCACGACTAACAGCATCCTCTATTGCCTCACTAATAGCAAAACCTAAGCTGCCGGGACAGTCGGGCCATTTTGCCAGCATCTCTCGCCCTACTTTGGTATCCTGACTGGGACTGGGGACGCAGTTTGCCCCCCAGACCTCCATGGCGATGCGGCGATAAGGCTTCTGGTCATAGCTAATCCTGACCATGTAGACTTTTATCTCTATATCAAATAATGCGCCGGCCAGAGCTAGGGCGCTACCCCATTGTCCGGCACCGGTCTCAGTAGCTATACGTTTGATACCTTCTGCCTTATTGTAGTAGGCTTGAGCTACAGCGGTATTGGGCTTATGGCTGCCCGCCTGGTTTGTGCCCTCGTATTTATAGAAAATCTTGGCAGGCGTATCTAGGGCTTTCTCCAGCCGGCGCGCCCGATGCAGCACCGTGGGGCGCCAGGTGCGGTAAATCTCCAGCACCTCATCAGGAATTTCAATGAAGCGGTCACTGGTGTTGATCTCTTGCTTAATACACTCAATAGGGAACAAAACATGCATGAACTCCAGGGTTGCCGGCTCTTTCGTCATCGGGTTCAAAGTTGGCGGTAGCGGCTCGGGCAAGTCAGCCTGGATGTTATACCACTTGGTCGGCATGTCCTTCTGGTCTAAAAACCACATTGATCTTTCCATTTCTCCTCCTTTCGATTTCTTGTTTGGTTGTAATTTCAAACTGGGCAGCCTACATATTAACCTCCTCTTGCAGTAAGGCCTCTCTCAAACATTTGATGAAAGAGCAGGCTTTTTTTAGCGACTTGTCCTCGTCGAGCAACTGTATAATACGGCTGCCCACAATTACACCATTGGCGACCCTGGCTATTCTTCGGGCTTGCTCGGAGGTGGATACTCCAAAGCCAACGCAAAGAGGCTTTTCAGTCCTTGCTCTCACCCTGGCTACGAAACCTTCCAGTTCCTGGGGAAGTTCATCCCTGGCGCCAGTGACACCGGTCAGTGAAACTAAGTAGATAAAGCCGCTTGCTTTGCCGACTACGAGCCGGATGCGTTCTTCGGTACTGGCTGGACTGAGAAGATAAACAAGGTCGAGCCCGTGGCTTCTGGTTGATTTTTCCAGTTCCTGTCCTTCCTCTGGTGGCAGGTCGGGTATAATCAGCCCGTCAATCCCGACCTCGGCACACTTCAAGCAGAATTGCTCTAATCCAAACTTCAGCACAGGGTTGTAGTAGGTCATAAACACCAGGGGAATTTCTACTTGCCGCCTTAGCTCCTGAGCCACCTCTAAGCAGAGATGAGGAGTAACTCCCTGTCTGAGCGCTTCATAGCTAGCTCGTTGAATGGTGGCACCGTCGGCCAGTGGGTCGGAGAAGGGGATGCCCAACTCGATGATATCGCATCCACTGCTGGCTAAAAGCGGTACTACCTTTAGTGTTGTGGAAATATCGGGATAACCTACTGTGACGTAGGGAACGAGAGCAGTATGATTTGCCTGGCTAAAAACTAAATCAATACGGCTCAAAGCTTTACCCCCAGTGCTTTAACTATAATGTCCATATCCTTATCGCCATGCCCACTCAAGTTGACCACAATAATTTGTTCCTTATTGAGGGATCCTGCCATCTTGACGGCATAGGATATGGCGTGGGCTGGCTCAAGGGCCGGGATAATACCTTCGGTCAGGCAAAGAAGACGGAAGGCTTCCAGCGCTTCCTCATCATTTGCCGCTACATAAGTAGCACGGCCGGTCTTCTTGTAATAACTATGCTCAGGCCCTACGCCGGGATAATCCAGCCCGGCAGAAATGCTATGGGTCCCTTGAATCTGCCCGGCATCATCCTGGAGGACATAGGATTTCATCCCATGCAAAACCCCTACTGTACCGGCGACCAGGGAGGCGGCGTGTCTTCCAGTTCTGATGCCCCTTCCTGCCGCTTCTACCCCGATAAGATTGACGTTTTTGTCGTTAACAAAGGGGTGGAAAATCCCGATAGAATTGCTACCTCCGCCCACACAGGCGATGATATAATCGGGCAAACGGCTGTGCTTAGCTAGAATTTGCTCTCTGGCTTCTTTGCCTATAATTGACTGGAAATCGCGCACCATCACCGGGTAGGGATGAGGCCCTACCACGGAGCCCAGAAGGTAATATGTATTTTCGACATTAGTCACCCAATCTCTAATTGCCTCATTGATGGCGTCTTTCAGTGTCTTAGTGCCTGAGCAAACAGGGCGCACTTCTGCACCCAGCAGTTTCATGCGGAAGACGTTAAGGGCCTGGCGTTGCACATCTTCTTCGCCCATATAAACAACGCAATCCAGCCCCAGCTTGGCACATATGGTGGCAGTAGCTACGCCATGCTGGCCGGCGCCAGTCTCAGCAATAATCCTCTGCTTCTTCATCCTCTGGGCCAGGAGTCCCTGCCCCAGAGCGTTGTTTATTTTATGGGCTCCAGTGTGAAGCAGGTCCTCTCTTTTGATGTAGATTTGCGCCCCCCCGCAATGTTTAGTAAGCCTTTCAGCAAAATACAGTGGTGTCGGCCTTCCCGAATAGTCACGGGACAAACAATCAAATTCAGCCCAGAAGGATGAGTCACGCTTCGCCTTTTCATAAGCTGTTTCCAGTTCATCTAAAGCCGGCATGAGAGTTTCAGGCACGAACCTGCCGCCGAACTGGTCGAAGTAGCCATGGGCGTCGGGTAGTTGTTTATTTTTTCTCATCGGCTTTCCTTACTGCTTCAATGAATGCTCTTATTTTGGAAATATCCTTGCCCCCTTCTGTCTCTACGCCGGAAGAGACATCCACCCCCCAGGGGGCTACTGTTTCGATTAACCTAGCTATATTCTCTGGCTCGAGCCCACCGGCGATAATGACCGGAAACTTCCTAGCTATCTGCTGAGCTAAGTTCCAGTTGAAGCTTTCTCCTGTCCCGCCATATTTGCCTTCGACACGGGAATCAAGAAGGGTGATGACCCTGTGTCCGGTCAGTAAGTTGCTTGCGGTGGATAGTTCACTGTAGAGGTCCTCTAGGGATTGCCGGCCTATTCGAATTGCTTTGATAACCGGGTTGGCAAACTTACGGCAGTACTCCCAGGACTCATCGCCACTTAGTTGGACCCAATCCAAAGCACAGAAATCGGCAATTTCATTTATCTGAAAAACCGGTGCATTGACAAAGACGCCGACCACTCTTGTGGCATCGCCGCTTCTTTTGACCGTATTGGCTATCTCACGTGCCTTAGTAGGACTTACCTGTCGTTTACTGGGAGCAAAGACCAACCCAATAAAATCGGCACCGGCCTCAATTGCTGCTAGAGCATGGTTCTCATCTCTAATCCCGCAAATCTTGATGTAGGTCATGATAGTAACTCCCGCATCTTAGCCGTGACATCACCGGCCGTAACCAGAGCCTCGCCAACAAGTACAGCATCAACTCTCCATTTCCTCAGCTTTTCCATATCGCTACGACTTCTAATGCCACTCTCGCTAACTACGATTTTCTCTTTGGGGATAAGCGGTCGTAAGCGGCAGGTTGTATTGATATCAACGGCAAAGGTATTGAGGTCTCGATTGTTAATTCCGATGATTTCCGCTTCGCTCAGAACTGCTCTTTCCACCTCGCCTTCATTGTGCACTTCAACCAGGCACCTTAAACCAAGGCTGTGACTCAGTGAGACTAGTTGCTTAAGCTGTCTCTGGCTTAAAATGGCTGCGATCAACAACAAAGCATCAGCGCCGTACGCACGAGACTCATATACTTGATAAGGGTCGAAGATAAAATCCTTTCTCAGCAATGGAAGCTGCACCACTTTGTTAATTGCTGCTAGATGTTCAATACTGCCCATAAAATAATTGGTCTCAGTGAGTACCGAAATAGCAGCAGCACCACAATCAGAATAGATCTGTGCTAACTCGATTGGATTGAAGTTGGGCCTTAGCATCCCCCGTGATGGAGAGGTTTGTTTCACCTCGGCGATCAGTCGAATATGATCGCTCTTAAGGACCAGGGCGAAGTCAGGCGAAGGCTTTTGCCGTGCAATGCGTTCTTGCAGACAAGCTATGGTCACCGCCTTCCTTCTTTGCTCTACCTCTTCCCTTTTTTGGGCGACAATTTTATCCAACATCTCTTTTTCACAGCTTCCAGCTATAAGCCAAGTATTGACTACTTCTTCTTCAGGCTCTGGCTGAACTTTATTAACTCATCGAGCTTAGCCAGGGGTTTCCCGCTGTCAATTGTCTTCTCTGCAATACAAATGCCTTCTTTGAGGTCTGATGCCTGGTTGCCAGCTACCAGTGCTGCGCCAGCATTCATGATTACTATATTCCGCCTGACTCCTACCTCTCCGCTTAATATACCGCGCAGTATCCTGGCATTCTGTCGTGCTGTTCCTCCCCTTATTTGGGTCACGCTGGCTTTCATAAACCCCAAGTCTTCAGGGAAAA
>JAZFXR010000006.1:0-11205 GCA_036448835.1 Dehalococcoidia bacterium
CATGAATATATCAACATCAATCCAGACCTGCCCAGAACAGGCCCCTATCCTAAGCTTTTGATGCCAAGATGGCAATCTTTCAAAGCACTGACGGACGCCATCCGCTACCCTCCAGACACTAAAAATCTGGAAGCAAAGCAACTTGAGTACCGGGAGAAGGCGCTGCGCTTCTTTGACGCCCCAAGCGTACTAATCGTTTGTTCCGATGACCGCGGCTCTAGTGCCATAGTGAGTATCGGTGCGGTTACTCAAACCATCTGTCTGGCTGCCCTCACCTATGGTCTGGGTACATGTATTATGGGTATACCGGTCTTGTGGCCTGAGATATTTCGGGAGTTGCTTAATATCCCCAAAGACAGGGCCATCGTAACATCAGTAGCCATTGGCTACCCCGATCTCGGCGCTGCGCTTAACACATTCACACGACCTCGCGAACCATTAGGTGATCTAGTCGAGTGGCATGGGTTTCGAACTGATTGACTAGTTCTGCAGATATTCAGCGGCTAAAGTAGTAAAAGACCGCAAACACTCAGTTTGTGGCAGCGTAGCCATTTCTTATCTCAAATCATCGGGTGGGGGATACAGTAGAGGGACTTATTGAGGCTTGTCCACGTGCTCTGTAACCTATAGAATGGGAATAACATGAGCGTTTTTCTAACCACTTTGCAGGCAGTACTTGCGCTCCTAGGCATTGGGCTACTGGGTTACTGGATTATTGGTAGAAGACGTGTACCATCAGATACGCTGGCTTTTTTGCAGTCATTAGCCATTGACATAGCCTTACCTTTACTGGTGGTCGGCAATCTCATCACTGGTTTCTCGCCGCAAGCGTATCCAGACTGGTGGCAATTTCCGCTTTGGTGGCTGGGTTTCACAATCGTAGCATTGGCACTATCACTGTCATCGTCCTTCCTGGTGAGAAAGGAAATACGGAGCGAGTTTACCATCAGTCTCCTCTACCAGAACGGGCTTTTTCTTCCCATATTGATTATTGAAGGACTTTTCGGTGGGGATAATCCATATCTAGTACCGCTTTTTCTGTTCGTGCTATTTCACCCTTCGGTGATATTTGGTACTTATACCTTGTTTTTCGGTAAGCGCATCCAAAAGGAACGGCTCAACTGGCGCAGGATTGTGAATCCGGTGTTGGTAGCAACCGTCATCGGGATTGTCATTGGCCTCGTCTCTGCCAACGATTACATACCTGAGTTCATGATCACTATAGTTACCATGGTGGGAGCTATTACAATACCGCTCATAATGCTAATACTGGGGGGGAATATCTACAACGACTTTAAGTATAGAGCAGATAATAGCAGGAAGTGGTACATCGGGGACGTCGTTAAGTTTGTCTTAATTAAGAACGTCGTCTTCCCGCTCGTTTTTCTCGGTCTGTTACTCTTACTGCGCCCTGATTTAACTGTTGCCCTGATTGTTATTATTCAGGCGGCTGTGCCGCCCATTACAGCAATACCAATCCTAGTTGAGAGGTGCGGAGGAAATCGGCAAATAGCCAGCCAGTTTGTCTTTGCCAGTTTCATATTCTGCATACTCTCGATACCCGCGGTCATTTACCTGTTCAGCAGGTTTTTCCCGATTCCTTTCTGATGGTAGTTAGCTCGTTCAAATCGCAATAGGCGAGAAGCGTTACTCAGTTTTGCGGATGTTAGTCTGCTTGAGGAATATGACTCGGGCTTTTCAAGCCTTATAGAGGGGAGCAATCCATCATCACAAGGATTAACGTCAAAAGGTAGTACTTACGACAAGCTCCTCAGAACGTCCAGGATTTTATAGTTCTGGAGGTCATCGGGGTTAGTGCGAGCCAGGCTTCGTTCGAAACGAAACTTACGATTCTTGGATAATGGCCATTGTGTAGTCCCTTTAGCGGTTTTACTATCCTCAGTAATCCTGTAAAACGGCACAAGTCCGATAATTTCCTGGTAGATGTCCGATACTGCTGGATAATTCATCTGATATCCCAGTGAAGTAGCTAAAGCCGAGATAATCTCCCAATTCTGCTTACCAGCCGGTGGAGAGATAGCCCGACGCACATGCTGTATCCGGCGTTCACAATTGGTGTAAGTACCGTCACTTTCGGCAAAACTAGCCCCAGGAAGGACCACATCAGGGTAGGGTGGTTTTTCAGGAAACACGGTGTCTATAAGCACGGAGAAAATCGGGAGTTCGAAGATAGTGTTCCTCATGTCGCCGACAGCATCGCTGCCCATAACAAGGACACCCTGGATAGTTCCTCTCTCCACTCCCTGGATGATCTCGATGGAATTCATGCCTCTGGTAACAGGTACAGGTTTGCCCCAGACAGCTTCGAATCTTTGCCTGTTAGCTACATGGGTGATTGGCTTCTGCCCGGGAAGATAATCCGGGGTCACACCCATATCAATCAGACCCTGGGCATTGCCTGCGGTGCGGAGGATGATGACACCAGCACCATCGCGCCCCACATTACCGGTAATCAATCCCAACTCATGCAGCAGAGCTAATTCAGCCGGTGTAGCCGTATTGGCATCCACTATTATCACCGGCTTCCGGGCACGGATGTAAAGGTGTATCGCCTCGATGATTTTGGAAGGTCTTGTCCAGGGTATATTGGCAATCTCTCCCAAAGGATATCTCTTCATCGCTGAGGCAAAATCTCGGAAACGGCTGGTCCTAGCGCTGACGAAGTCGTGGTCGACGAGATCATAGGCCGTGACATAACCAACCATTGCCTGAAGCAGATCTACACTTGTTCGATGGTTGACCTTCAGAGCAATCCTTGCCAGTGAATCCATTCCGGTAGGATGGGGATTTAGCGTAATCAATCTACTGCCCCTTCGGACTGCCTCCCTGACTTTCATGGCAATGATGGGATACTCTTCGGTAATATCGCAGCCGAAGATAACGACAAGGTCACTGCCCAGGATGTCGCTGTAAGAACAGGTGGAAGCATCACTGCCCAGACATTTCATCGTGCTGTCATTCACCCCGTTAGCGGCCAGGGAACCTATGTTATTGGTTCTCAGGGCACCTCGAGCCAGTTTCTGAACCAGGTAATTCTCCTCATTCGTCAGTTTGGGGGAGGATAATACGGCTAACCCGTCGCTGCCGATTTTGTCCCTGATTCCTTTCAGTCCGCTACCGGCTAAAGCTATAGCCTCCTCCCAGCTGGCTTCAACCAAGGTGCCATCTCGCTTAATCAGTGGAGTGCGGAGCCGCTTCAGGTTATGAAGAGTCGTTGGATAGAACTGGCCCTTATGGCACAGGTTGCCGTCATTCACCGGGCTACCTATCGGGGAGGAAACCTCTACGATCTTATCTCCAAGAACACTCAGCTCCAGATGACAGCCAATCCCACAGTAGGGGCAGGTGGTTGGTACAGTTTCCAGCTCCCACGGGCCCTGTTTGGGTATCTGTGCCTTTGGAGTCAGCGCTCCCGTAGGACACGTTGAGATACACTGACCACAGGAATCGCAGGCTGTTTCGCAAAGCGGAACATCAAGAGCCGGACCCGCCATGGTATCAAAACCTCGATTGTAAAAACCTAGAGCGCTGATACCCTCAACTTCATTGCATATTCGGATACAACGACCGCACAATATACACTTGTTCGGATCTCTGAGAATATAAGGATGTTCGTTCTCTCTTATGCGCAAATGGTGCTTGCAGCCGCTGTACTTAGTATCGTCCACATCATACTCGGTAGCCAGTTCACGCAGCTTGCATTCGAATGTATCCAGGCAGCCACAGGCCAGACAGCGTTCACTTTCACTTCTGGCCATATCCTCGATGAACCCGAGCTCAGTTTCAGCGAAGTTTCCTTGCCGTGCCTGCAGGTCCAGACCAGGCATTTCACCCCTGGGAACACGCTGCACGTCAGCATAGTCTTCGACGTCGATATCCTGCAACTCGCCTTTACTGCAATTGTACGGTTTCCTGGGCGGTGAAATCGGTTGGTCGTTAAGATACTGGATTATTGAAGTTGCAGCTCGTTTCCCGGCCGCTACTGCCTCAACTACGGTAGCTGGTCCTGAGGTGCAGTCGCCACCGGCGAACAGCCCCTCCAGAGAAGTCTCCTGTGTTTCTTCATTAACGCTAACGTATCCCCGGCGGTTGAACTTTATCTGCCCATCCTGAACCCCTGAAGCTTCCATAGTCTGACCGATAGCGCCAATTACCGTATCTACATCCATGGCAAACTCCGAGCCGGCTATTGGTTCCGGTCTTCGTCTCCCCGAGCTATCCGGCTCCCCTAAAGCCATCTCGATGCACCCCATAGCGCAAGCCTTACCTTTTCGGACACTTATTTTCACAGGTGCTGCCAGGAAGTGGAACTTCACTCCTTCCTGTTCAGCCTGTTCTATTTCCTCACTGTTGGCTGGCATCTCATCCCTTGACCTTCGGTAGACAACGGTTACCTGGCCGGCGCCCAGCCTCAAGGCAGTTCGGGCGGCATCAATGGCGGTATTACCACCACCGATAACGGCTACCTTTTGTCCCGGGCTTACCTTCTGCCCGAGAGCGACCTCTCTCAGAAATCCTATCCCGGAAAGAACACCCGGTAAGTCTTCTCCCTTTACTTTCATCTTCTGGCTTGCCTGAGCACCGAGCGCCAGGAAGATGGCTTCATAACCTTCACTCTTAAGGCTATCAATGGTAAAGTCTTGCCCCAGGCGGACATCACAGCGAATCTCATGACACAGGTCAGTGATACTCTTTATTTCCTTATCCAGAATCGCCTTGGGAAGGCGGTACTCGGGGATTCCGTATCTCAGCATTCCACCAAGCTCTGGACTCGCCTCGAGAATGGTTACCTCGTGTCCCTCCAGAGCCAGATAATAAGCTGCTGATAAACCCGCCGGACCTCCACCGATAATAGCTACCCTGTGCCCGGTAGCTGGTTTGACCTCGGGGACATAAGGAGTTCCGTTATTCAGGTCATAGTCGGCGACGAATCTCTTCAAGGCATTTATCGCCACCGGACCCTCCAACAGGTTTCTCCGGCACTTGGTTTCGCAGAAGCGAGGGCATACTCGTCCGATGACAAGAGGCAACGGGTTATTCTGTTTAATCAGCTTCAGCGCTTCCCGGTACTCGCCATTAGCGATGAGTCCAATATAGCCTTGGACATCTATTCCAGCAGGGCAGGCTGATTTGCACGGCGCAATACAGTCGCCATAGTGGTCAGAGAGGAGTAACTCCAGCGCCATCCGGCGGTTTTCGACAAGCTCGTCGGTCACTGTCCTCACTACCATGCCTTCCGTCAGGGGAGCGGCACAAGCAGGCATTGGTCCCCGCGCACCCTCTACTTCCACCAAGCAGAGTCGGCAGGCAGCGCTGGGCTTCAGACGCGGGTCATGGCATAACGTCGGTATCTCGACTCCATTCTGTTGAGCAGCTTCCAGGATGGTGCTTCCTGTTTCTGCTACAACCTTCTCCCCGTTTAATATGAATGATATTTTGGCCATTACATCTCCTTAATGGACAGATATGGCACCGAGACGGCACACACTCATACATAGCCCACAACGGATACACCTATCAGGGTCTATGAGGTGAGGCTTCTTTTTCTCCCCTGAGATAGCCTCTACAGGACAGTACTTGGCACACAACCCGCACCCGGGGCACTTCTCTGGGATAATCTCGTAGGTAATCAGAGCCTCGCATTTCTTAGCCGGGCAAATCTTCTCTTGGATATGAGCTTCATATTCATCACGGAAGTACCTCAGCGTGGTCAATACCGGATTGGGTGCAGTCTGTCCCAAACCGCACAGTGAGGCTTTCTTCACACCTTGAGCTAGTTCTTCGAGGTGTTCTATATCTTCCTCTTTACCCTCACCTTTGGTAATTCTATCCAGGACCTCCCGCATGCGTAGCGTTCCTATTCGACAGAAGGTACACTTGCCGCAGGATTCATCTTGTGTAAAGTTGAGGAAGAACTTGGCTACGTCCACCATGCAGGCGCTCTCGTCCATCACAATCAATCCACCGGAGCCCATGATGGCGCCGGTTTTAGTAATCGAATCATAATCTACAGGAGTATCAGCCATGCTGGCAGGAATAACACCTCCGGATGGCCCTCCCATCTGAACTGCTTTGAAATCCAGCCCTTCTGAGGTTCCGCCGCCGATATCAAAGACTATTTCCTTCAGGGATATGCCCATTGGGACCTCTATCAGTCCACCGTGAGCTATCTTGCCTGCCAGGGCAAAGACCTTGGTGCCCTTGCTCTTCTCAGTGCCAAGGGCGTTATAGGCATTGGCGCCATTGAGTATGATCCAGGATACATTAGCCAAGGTCTCCACATTATTTATGTTGGTAGGTTTACCCCATAACCCGGACTGCGCAGGAAATGGTGGACGGAAGTTCGGCATTCCCCGCTTTCCTTCTATAGACGCCATAAGAGCCGTCTCTTCACCGCAAACGAAAGCACCGGCTCCCTGCCTGATGCTTATATTGAAATCAAAGTCACAATCCAGGATACTCTCACCGATAAGTCCTCTCTCTCTAGCCTGATCTAGGGCTATCTCTAATCGATGAATTGCCAGCGGATACTCCGCCCGAACATAAATATAGCCTTCGGAGGCACCAATAGCATAACCAGCTATCAACATCCCTTCTATAACAGTGTGAGGGTCGCTTTCTAGAACGCTTCTATCCATAAAAGCACCAGGATCACCCTCATCGGCGTTACATATTACATATTTCTGGCTGCCCGGAGACTTTCGGGCAAAGCCCCATTTAATGCCAGTGGGGAAGCCGGCTCCACCCCTTCCTCTCAAGCCAGACCTGGTAACTTCGTCGATTACCACCTGGGGTGACATGCTATGCAATACTTTATCCAGCGCTTTATACCCGTCGGATGCAAGACAGTCATCTATAGATTCGGGGTCGATGATGCCACAGTTTCGGAGTACAATCCTCCTCTGCTTGGACAAAAGGTTATCTATCTCATCAGCGGGGATGATCCATTCGGTAACAGGATTACCACCAATTATATGTTCCTCTATTATGCGTTGGATTTGCTCGGGGGTAACATTTCTGTAAAACACGCGTCTACCTAGCGGTGGAAAGACTTCGACTAGGACCTCGCTATAGCACATGCCCATGCACCCTGTCCGTCTCACTTCTACATTGTCCTTCAAACCGCGGGCAATAATGCCGGCTTTCAGAGCATCGTAGACTCTCTGGCCTCCAGCGGCTATTCCGCAAGAGGCGAGCCCTACCTTTACAACCCAGCTTCCATTCCCTTTATCTCTTTCCCAAGACATCATCTATCTCACTTTGTTGGAGCAAGTTCCTGCACTTCCTGGACCTGGCTCACTGTCTTATTAATAGATTCAGGAGTGAGTCGTCCATGAACTTCATTATTAATCATTGTGCAAGGAGCCAGGCTGCAGCAGCCAAGGCAGGCTACCCGCTCTACAGTGAACTTGCCATCCCGGCTGGTTTCTCCTTCTTCGGCACCTGTCGCCTGGGCTATCACCTGTGCTATTCTCTCTGCTCCATTCAGATGGCACGCGGTCCCATGACAAACCTTGATTAAATTCTCACCTGCGGGTTCCATCCGAAACTGAGAATAGAAGGTAACTATGCCGTATATCTCACTGGCGGGAACACCTATGTTTTCTGCTATGCGCTCGATTGCAGCTGGAGGAATATAACCGTAGGCATCTTGAATCTCCTGAAGGGCTGGTATTACAGCTCCAGGTTGCACATTATGCTTATGGGCTATAGCGTCAATTACAGTAAAACTAAGTTCTTCTCTGTCTTTTGCTTTAGTAGCCATCCGATCTCCTTTTGCTCCATTTCGTTTCCTTTAAGACCACACAGATTTAAGTGATAAGCGGAGAATCACATGCCACTATGGATTGAAGCCTTGAGGAGCTCCTTTTTGGAAGCACGGTGGCGTTCAAACATACCAACGATTCTCAGGATCTGCATATCCTTGACCCAGCTCTTTTCCCGGATCTTGCTGGCCAGAGCCTCAACTGTCACCGGAGCATCTACCATCATAACCATATCGTGAGAGCCGATGACTGGGTCAATGAAATCCACACCGGGCATCCCCTCAAGTTTCCTCAGCACTTCGATGAATTCCTGCTGTTCCATGTCATCCACCACATTCACCATTAAATATGCTCTTAATCCCATTTCAGTTCCTCCTTTCTTGATTATGTGCGCTAAGTAAACCACAGCCATATAGCTGATACATCCGTGTGAAGCCTGGTTTTTTGCCACAGGTTTTTCCACAGAAAGAAATTGGTCTCATCAGGGATTTCCACGACTCATTACCGTGGTTTACCGTAAAGCCGTAGGTTATTCTCTGGAGTTTATTCGGTTGAAGAAAGCGAAGCGGTAGGCTAAAATTGGGCGGGCCAGAATGGAAGGATGTTCGTCACATAACGGCAGAAAGGATATCAGATGAAAAAAATCAATATTCTTCTGGTTGAAGACCATGCGCTGGTGATGGAGAGTATTCATCAGTCTTTGGAACGGGAGGCAAACTTCGCCGTGGTCGGGGAAGCTGGTGATGGGGAAGAGGCGGTGCGGATGGCACGAGAACTCAAGCCCGACGTCATTGTTATGGATATATCTCTACCCAAAATCAATGGCATTGAAGCCACAAAGCAAATCAAGGCATTTCAGCCATCTGCCATTATACTGGGGCTTACTGCCTATGACTACGAGCAGTATATTTTCCCGCTATTGGATGCAGGTGCTGCGGGCTACTTACTAAAGGATATAAGTAGTCGTGAACTTATCGATGCCATCAAGACTGTGTATAGAGGAGAGGCAGTGCTCCATCCGACAATTGCCCGCAAGGTACTGGAACGATATCGGCAGACTAAGGAGCGAATTGAGAAGGGTCCCGAACCGGATTCATTGACCAAGCGGGAAACCGCTGTACTTAAAATGGCGGCTAAAGGGATGAGCAACAGCGAAATTGCTGAGGAATTATGTCTAAGTGTGCGCACCATCGAGAGTCATCTCGGAAGCATCTTCAATAAACTGGGAGTGGGTTCCCGTACAGAAGCAGTGATAGAGGCTATGCGAAGAGGCCGTTTCACCCTGGAGGAATTGTCCTGACCGTATTCCCTCCACTTTGAGATATGGGAGTTGCTCTACATATGTCTTCAGGTTCACTAAATTCAGCAACAAGGGTTATTCGCGACCCTCATTTTTGGGGATTGCTGGTGATGTTTGCCGCCGGCGTAATCCTGCATTATTCGGAACAACTAATTCCTGGGCATGCAGCTGCCATTTCCTCGTTTTTAGGGACAACTCGATACACAGCGGAGCGGGTTCTATTTCTAATTCCAATAACCTATGCTGGTTTCTCCTTTGGCCTGCGGGCAGGGATAGCTAGCCTGGTGGCCGCCGGTTTCATTATGCTACCAAGAGCTATTTTTATGTCTGTGGTTCCGGTTGAAGCCATTCTCGAGAGCAGTGGCGTTATTATCGTCGGCGGCATGGCAAATCTGTGGTTCCATATGCATCGTAGAGATCTCGGCAAGCGTCGCAGTATAGAACAGACACTGGTGAAGATTATTGATGGTTGCTCTATCCCATTATTCGTAATTGATAAACGACATAAAGTCACTCATTGGAACACAGCTATTGAGGTGCTTACCGGTATAAAGAGAGAAGAGATTATTGGGACGGACGGGCAGTGGCAGGCATTCTACACTGAGAAACGGCCGGTTATGGCTGATTTGATAGTTGATCAGGCACCGGAGAACGAAATACAGGTTTATTATCCGGGTGGATACAACAAAAGCCAGCTGATCGACGGTGCTTACGAAGCCGAAAGGTGGGTCTCGCCCCGCGGCAAGGACAGGGAGTGTCATCATATTACGGCAAGTCCTATCCGAAATAACAGGGGAAAAATAAGGGGTGCAATAGAAACTCTGGAAATCATCACTGGGCGAAAGAAAGCCGAAGAGAATCTACGCTACTATTTGCAGGAGATTACCAAGGCTCAGGAAGAGGAGAGGAAGCGAATTGCGCGGGAACTTCATGATAGCAGTGCTCAGAATCTTATTGCTCTGCTTCACCAGTTGGACAATCTGCTAACCGCTAAGACAAAGCTGCCAGTGAAAGAGGCCAAGGCACTATGGGGTTTCTATGAGCAAATAAGGGATACACTTCAGGAGGTGCGTCGGTTCAGTCGTGACCTGAGACCGTCCATCCTCGACGATTTGGGGCTGCTCCCAGCATTAGAATGGGTAACCGAGGACCTGAAAAACACTTATTGGGTAGAGGCTGATTTGAAAGTGCTTGGAGCTGAGCGAAGATTGTTCCCGGAAACGGAACTACTGCTCTTCCGCATTGTTCAGGAGGCGCTCAGAAATATTGCCAAGCATGCCAAAGCCACCAAGGCTGAAGTCGAAATCAAGTTCGACGAAAACAAGATAACAATTACCGTAAGCGACGACGGCAAAGGTTTTGAACCTCCGGAAAACCTCGGAGCACTGACACCGGCAGGTAAGCTGGGACTGGCGGGGATGCAAGAGCGGGTACAATTACTTGGTGGTAGCGTAAGGCTGGAGTCTAAGCCCGGCAAAGGCACCAAAATATTTGTTGAAGCCCCGATTTGACTAGTGGCTAATCCTCACTTCATTATCTTTGTCAAGGTAAACTGCCGCTTTATCCTGTAGAAATTCAATCTTAGCCCTTAGCGTTCAAAAGCAGCTAAGAACCGCAAAATTGCTTTTTGTCACTTTATCGCAGAAACCAGGGAAATTGGCTTGTGCCCATGCTCAATTAAACACACACTGAAAGATAGAAGTTCTAAGTCATGGTATCCAAGAGTTTGATGGTATAGATTGCGTTCCTGATAGAATTTCGGAATTAATGAAATATGATTGAAAATAGTGGAGTGGATCCTCGCATGAGGTCCTCTGCAGGACTATAAACGAAACCGGCGACCCCACCAGTAGTATCCTAGTGCCGCAGTGAATGCTACCAGTGCAACGGGTGCCCATATTAGTTCGGGATTAAAGGGGAACGCATCAATGAGCACTCCTCCAAGTAGAGGACCCACTGCTATACCTATGGTTTGGCTTAACCCGAAAAATCCCATATATCGTCCCCTCTGATCTTCCGGAGAGAGTTCCCCTACCACTGAGAGTGAAACCGGAGCATGTATAATCTCACCTCCTGTAATAACCGCCATAGCTACAAGCGCCCATCCGAACTGTGTAA
>JAZFXR010000007.1:0-3323 GCA_036448835.1 Dehalococcoidia bacterium
ACGGGTTCCTGCTACCTTTTGGAGAGCCAGGATACACGTATACTTATAGATTGCGGGCTGTACCAGGAGCGGAAGTACCAGGATAGAAACTGGCAGCCATTTCCATTTGACCCTAAGTCAATTGACGCCGTTTTCTTGACACATGCCCATCTCGACCATTGCGGGCTTTTGCCTAAACTGGTACGTGAAGGTTACAGGGGCAAGATATACTGCACTGAGGCGACAGCTGAAATAGCCCAGATTATCCTTCTTGATGCCGCAAAGCTGCAGGAGGAAGACGCTGCATATAAGGCAAAACGCCATAAGAAAGAAAGGCGCCGCGGTGCTCATCCTGAGACACCTCTTTACACTGTAGAGGATGCTGAGGCAGTTGAACCACTTTTTTCTGCCGTGGAATACCTGAGATGCGTGGGAGTTACCGGCAATGTCGAAGGCTGTTATTACGACGCGGGGCATGTACTCGGGTCAGCAGTCATAAGTATAAATATCAAACATGATGGCAGGAACCACAGGGTAATTTTTTCCGGTGATATCGGCGAGCCCGACCGCCCGATAATAAAGGACCCGGCTGTTTTCGATGAAGCCGAATATATAGTCATGGAGTCAACTTATGGTGACCGTACTCACGAGGAACATGAGAACACCGATATTCAACAACAATTACGCGATTGTATCAACAGGACGGTAAGCGCAGGGGGCAACATCATTATTCCCAGTTTCGCCTTGGAGCGGTCCCAGGAACTCCTGTATCACCTGAACGAACTGTTTCTACGTAGAGAAATTCCACCTTTAGTTGTCTTTCTGGATAGCCCTATGGCAATACGGATTACCGAAGTATTTAAACGTCACGCCGACCTCTTCGACAAAGAGATGATGCAACGTCTGCGCCAGGGCGACTCCTTTTTCAGTTTTGAAAACCTCAAAATGGTACAGAGCACGGAAGAGTCCAAAGCTATCAACAACATAAAGGGAAGTAGTATCATCATAGCAGGCAGCGGTATGGTGACCGGTGGCCGGGTTAAACACCATATTGTTAACAACATCAGAAGGGCAGAAAGCACAATATTATTTGTCGGTTACCAGGCAGAGGGAACGCCGGGCAGAATCTTGCTGGGTGGTGCCCGGGAATTCCGTCTATTGGGGCAAATGCATCCGGTGAAAGCACACATTGAAAAGATTGATGGTTTTTCAGCCCACGCCGACCGTGACGGACTATTAGAGTGGTTAGCTGACATTCGTGTCCCGCCGCGCTGCGTGTTTATCACTCACGGGGAAGAAAAGGCAGCCACCAGCTTTGCGAAGGTTCTGGAAGAGAAGACCGGGTGGACCACAAAAGTCCCACAATATAAAGATACTGTAGAGTTAGTTTAAGTTGTGATAGAGAGTAGCATAATCACGAAGATTGCGTGTACAATGAAGTGGATAAGAACCGGTTTAAAGCGTAGGAGGAACCCGTGATAGATTACGCAGTCAACTTTTTCGTCTCTTTCTTTCAGAATCCCAGCGCCTGGGGGGTCGGTCTGGCTATAGCCTTCGGCGTGGTCTGGCTGGCCGGTTATCGGCCGCCGCTCTTTAAGAAACCCGGACTCTGGGCGGTCCTCGCAGGCAGCGCCTTTTTTACCCTGGTGGCTATTTGCTTTGTTCAGATTCCTCTCCAGATTTGGAGTGGACAAGCGCTGAACCATTTCTGGAGCCAGGAGACCCTCATGCGTTGGATGCTTCTGGCGTCGATACCGTCCATGCTCCTCACCGGATTGGTGCAGGAAGGGGCAAAACTGGTGCCGGTGGTCGTCTACTGGTGGCGCAGCGGTAGGAATATTGACCCCAAACTGGGACTTGTTATCGGCGCGGTAGCAGGAGCCGGGTTTGCCATCTTCGAGGCGCAGTGGGCGTACAATCTCATCTTCGCCTCAGGGTGGACCTGGGCATCGGTGCAGGCCGGCGGCTTTATGGCACTGCTTGGATTTTGGGAGAGGTTCTTTACCATAGCCGGTCATGTCGCTCTTTCCGCCCTGGCCGGGTATGGTCTGGCAAGGGGCCGGGGATGGCAGTTCTACCTCATAGCATCTGCTCTACACGCCCTACTGAACTACAGCATAGTTTTGCTGCAGGTGGAAACCCTTAGCATACTTCACGCCGAAATCTATATTGCCGGGGTAGCCGCAGGGGTAACCGCGTGGGCCCTGTGGCTCCGCTGGAGAAAAGGGACAGCTACGACTGAACCTGAAAGATTATCCCAGTGAAGTTACAACTATGAAAAATGTCTTTCACTATTAAGTGAAGGCATCAAATCAAGAGTAAATTATCTTGTAAAAGGAGAAAAACATGGCAGAGGAAAAAAAACGTTGGTACCGCCGCCGCTCGCCAACTCTCATAGGCCCTATTTGGTTCATCGGTTGGCTATTTACAATCGGTTACGCCGGTTTGGTCTGGTGGGAGATTTTGCTTGCCATAGTAATCTGGCCGTACTTCCTGGGGCAGGCGTCGATCTGAATAATCACGAGAGCACACTCTAATTTCATACTCAGAATCTCTGCCGTGCCTCATAGCCTTGGCCTGTTAGCAGTATCCATTGTATTAGCTGGAACTCGTAATGCCGCGTAGAAAAAAACCTATATCGTTCCGTACTTCAGAGGTATCCCATGTGGTTGGGGCTACTTATAGCCAACTCGTGTATTGGGATAAAACAGGCCTGGTGAGCCCGAGTTTGAGAGCAGCTTCCGGAAAAGGTTCGCGCCGTCGCTATTCTGTAGAAGACATCTTCGAATTAAAGATACTGATGAAACTGCTGGATAGTTCGCTGCCTCTGCAGCGGATAAGGTCGAGCTTCCGCTTCATACGAGGTCAATCCAAGGCTCTGGCATCCTTCGTGGTGCTCACGGACGGGAAGACGGTTTATTTCTACGAGGACTATGATGTTCTCGTGGACACATTAAAGGAAGGCCAGACAGTATTACGTATCACGGTTCAAGACCTGATTGCAGAAGTACAGGCCAGGTTGACCAATGGACAATGAGCACAGGGGATCCATCCTGTCCCAACTGCCGGATGTGGCAGCGGCTGGATTTGGACCAAATCTTATTATGGGAACATATGAATGAGCGGTGGTATTGACAATAAAAGCGTGGACGGCTAATCTAAAACTACGACGCCAATATTAAGGGGGGTTGCTATGGGATTATCGCCAGAAGAGAAGAAGAGAATCTATGAAGAAGAGAAGGCGCGGATTGAGGCACGGGAAAGGATAGAGAGAGAGAAGCTAACAGCGTCAGCAGGTACAAGTACAGGGCTATCGCCAAATGTTGCCGGATTACTGTGCTATA
>JAZFXR010000008.1:0-3194 GCA_036448835.1 Dehalococcoidia bacterium
TCGATAGAGGACTTCTGCTATCAAACCGACCTTCGGAACATCAACAAGAAAGTATTAGAAAGCCTGATCAAAGCCGGTGCCTTTGACTCTCTAGGCAGCCGTAAAACGCTGCTCGAATCTCTGAATAAAATTATGTCCCTGGCCCAAGCGAAGCAAAGAGCAAAGGAATCGGGACAGGTTAGTATGTTTGATGTATGGGGTCCGAGCTCCCCCATCCCCAGTATTGGTTACGAACAAGCCGAGGAACAGGTAGCCATCAAACAAAAGCTTATCTGGGAAAGAGAACTGCTAGGGGTCTATTTCTCCCAACCACTTGGCTTCTTCGCCAGGGAGTCATCATCCCCAGGGACCATCTCCTGCGGCGAGATCAACAGGGACATGGTCGATGAAACGGTAACCGTTACGGGAATGGTGGTATCTGTACGCCAGGCCCACACCAGGGATAACCGCCCCTTTGTGGTCGCTTCACTTGAAGACCTGGATGCTAGTGTCGAGGTCATCGCCTGGCCCAGGCTGTACGAGAGCACCCATGGCATATGGCAGGAGGGCAACATTCTCACCATCAAGGGTTTGGTGAAGGTCAGGAATGGGGAAATGCAGCTGAACTGTCAAGAAGCCATGCTACTCCCTGTCAGGCAAGAAGTACTGCAGGAACCCCGGCATCGCCATGTCATGATAGATATCAACCAGTCGGGTGAAGCAGAAAAGGACATCGAACGACTCCACAAAATTATGAATATCCTCAAGAAGTATACCGGCGAAGATAGAGTTTCTCTGGCTATTGTCAGCGATGACGACGTAACCAACCTGGAGATACCTGAGACAATGGTCAAATACTGCCCCGAATTGATGGGAGAATTGAGCGAGGTAGTAGGTGAAAGCAACATAAGGCTTGAACTGTAGTTAAACCCTGAGCCAAGAAGCAATCTAGGAAAGGGATTGTCTGGGCTGTGAGGTCGCCGGAAATAGACGCTGCTTTAATTTCTTGATATATTTGAGTTTATGTTTACCTTAGTTTCTTCGGGTAGTGTTACTTCAGCTTTGGGATTCCTGGCCGGGGCTGTCCATGCTGGAATAAAGAACGAAAATGAGTTTGATTTGGCTATTCTTTGCTCGGAAGTGCCCTGCAAGGCTGCCGGTGTTTTTACCGCCAACCAGATCAAATCAGCCCCCGTTGTTTTATCCCAGAAGAATATATCCAGAGGGCGAGCGCAGGCAATCGTGGCAAACTCCGGTTGTGCCAATGCTTGCATGGCCAGGCAAGGACTGGCAGATGCTCGAGTAATGGTTAATCTTACAGCAGCCAAGCTGGGCATATCTCCTGAGGAAATCCTTGTTGCCAGTACCGGTACTATTGGCGTGCCGTTGCCTATGGACAAAATCAGGGCTGGAATACCTAGGATAAAGCCAACCAGAGAAGGCGGTCAGGACTTTTGCCGGGCAATAATGACCACAGATACCAGACCCAAGGAGCTGGCTGTCCACGTGGATACAAAAGGAATTGAGTTTACCATCGGTGCAGCGGCAAAAGGGATAGGTATGATTCATCCCAATTTGGCTACCATGCTTTGTTTTATCGCCACGGATGCAGTGGTGAGTCCTGATTTCCTGCAAGCAGCATTACAGAAAGCGGTGGACTGCTCTTTCAACATGGTAAGTATCGATGGCGATACGAGCCCCAACGATTGTGTATTTCTATTGGCCAACGGCCTAGCTCGTAACGAACCTATTGATTTTGATAATGGCGGCGATTTCCAAGAAGCCTTAAATGCAGTTTGCACTCATTTGGCTAAGTCTATAGCTCAGGATGGAGAAGGAGCCAACAAACTTATTGAAATCACAGTAGAAGGGGCTGAAGACCAGGCCGGAGCCCGCCAGGTAGCGCGAACTATCGCTAGTTCACCGCTGGTGAAAGCAGCCATTAATGGCAACAACCCTAATTGGGGACGTATTGTTGCCGCTGCGGGGCGAACCGCAACCAAAGTGAGAGAAGACAGATTGGATGTCCATTTGAACAACGTTTGTGTCATGAAACAGGGTTGCCCCACCTCATTTAGCAGAGAAGATATGAAATCGACCTGGAGCGCCAGCGATAGTGTTCTTATAAGGTTATGCCTACATTTGGGAGATGGCCGGGCCACCGCCTGGGGCTGTGACCTCTCTCAGGAATATGTTAGGATAAATAGCAGTTATACCACGTAGTGCAAACGAGGGTTATCGTAGTCAAGATCGGTGGCAGCACACTGGGCACACATGACACTACCTTGGAAGACCTGGTCGAGCTTCAGCAACAAGGTGAGTCCCTGGTAGTGGTTCATGGCGGCGCCAAAGTGACTTCCGAATGGCTGGCTAGACTGGGCATTCCCACCAGCTTTGTAAAAGGCTTGAGGGTCACCGATGCCGAGACCCTAAAGGTAGTGACTGCGGCGCTGAGCGGTCTGGTCAATAAGGAATTGGTAGTGGCTATCCAGTCCCTGGGGGGGAAGGCAGTAAGCCTAAGTGGCTGTGATGGCAACTTGCTCCAGGCAAGGATCAGAAGTCGTGAGTTGGGCTATGTCGGCGAAATTGTTGCCGTTGATGCCACACCTTTGAAGATGCTGCTGGATGCCGGCTATATGCCAGTAGTTTCGCCCGTAAGCTTTGGCTCGGTTGAAGATCGGACGATGCTGCTCAATGTCAACGGGGATACCGCAGCTGGGGAGATTGCCGCTGCATTGGGTGCAGAAGAATTGATATTTTTGACCGATGTCGATGGTATTCACGATGAGTCGGGGAAAGCGATCCCCAATCTTAACATAGCTATGGCAAAGGATTTGCTCACTTCGGGAGCAGCTTCAGGGGGCATGGTTCCCAAAATAGAAGCCAGCCTTAGAGCTTTGACTACCACAAAGGTCGTGCGTATCATAGATGGCAGAGCCATCCACGCCTTACTTGATGACATCGCCGGACAGGCCAAAAAAACTAAATCAGGAGGTACGAAAATTGTCGCAGAATGATTGGCAAGAGTTAGAGCAGAAGTTATTTCTCAGAACGGGGAAAAGACTCCCAGTAACCCTGGTCCGCGGTCAAGGAATTTGGGCCTGGGATGACCAGGGCCGCGAATACCTCGACTTTACCGCTGGCTGGGCAACAAATTGCCTGGGGCATTGCCCTCCGGTGGTCGTAGAGGCGCTGGAAAAGCAAGCTAGAACTTT
>JAZFXR010000009.1:0-2990 GCA_036448835.1 Dehalococcoidia bacterium
CGCCTTTTTCTTGGATCATTTTAAAGATTGGCTGTATATCCCATGTATCTTTATGAAGATGAGCGGCGACGCCCTGCGGTAGAACGCGAGGTATGTTCCCAATAAAGCCACCACCGGTAATATGAGCTATGCCCTTTATCATTGGTAAAGCCTGTTTAAGTTGCGGATAGTAACAACGGTGGGGCTGCAGCAATTCTTCACCGAGGCTCTTTCCCAGTTCAGGATAGAATTTGTTCAAAGACGAGGGGTTGTCATCTGTACCAAATACTCTTCGCACTAATGAATAACCATTGGTATGTAAACCGGATGAAGGCAGGCCGAGGATTACGTCACCTGGAACAATGGAACTGCCGTCGATGATGTTCTTTTTTTCCACCGCCCCGACAATGAAACCTACCAGATCATAGCTCTCCTGGGAGTATATGCCGGGCATCTCGGCAATTTCACCGCCAATCAATGAACAACCAATCTCCCGGCAGGCCTGGGCTATACCCGAAATAATGGCTTCTATTTGCTCAGGCTTGAGTTTGCCCATGGCGATATAGTCGAGAAAAAAAAGAGGCTCGGCGCCACAACAGAGGATATCGTTCACGCAGTGGTTGACGATGTCAATGCCCACGGTGTCGTTTTTACATAAAAGCGAGGCTATTTTGAGCTTGGTGCCTACTCCATCAGTACTGGAGACCAAAACCGGCTCATCATATCCTTTGAGCTGGAACATACTGCCAAAAAATCCCGAGCCTATGACTTCGGGCCGAAAAGTGGACCGAACTTGCCGGGCAACCTTTTTCTTTACTTCGTCAGCAAGATTAGTGTCTACACCAGCAAGATTATAGGCTTTGTTATCAGCGGAATGAAATGCCCTAGAGGTTG
The DNA here is from genome assembly GCA_036448835.1 of Dehalococcoidia bacterium. Lineage (GTDB taxonomy): Bacteria > Chloroflexota > Dehalococcoidia > GIF9 > AB-539-J10 > RBG-13-51-36. The sequence continues at coordinate 874 of JAZFXR010000009.1, forward strand.
ATTCCACTGAGTTCCTCCTGGGGGAGTACCTCCAAAGCCAGTTTGTCCATTTCTATTTGAACTGGAATGGGATATGCTCCAGTAAAACAAGCAAGACAGAAAATATCTCTGGGCAGATCCACAGCTCTGATCAGTCCATCGAGGCTAAGGTATCCCAGTGAGTCAGCACCGAGGTGCTTCCTGATTTCAGGGACAGTCTTCCTGGCGGCAATCAGTTCCCACCTGGTTGCCATATCTACCCCGAAGAAGCAGGGGTAGCGGATAGGAGGGGCGCAGATACGGAGATGAACCTCTGCAGCACCCGCTTTTTTGAGCATATTGACCACATGAGGAGTAGTGGTGCCGCGAACAATACTGTCATCGACGACCACCAACCTTTTCCCAGAAATTATGTGGGCAAGGGGGTTGAATTTTAGTTGGACGCCAAGCTCTCTCATCCTTTGGTCAGGTTCAATAAAAGTACGTCCTACATAGCGGTTTTTTAACAGGCCTTCGCAATAGGGGATGCCGGAGGCATTAGAATAGCCAATGCCGGCGGCGGTAGCTGAATCAGGAACACCCATGACCAAATCAGCATCGACAGGATATTCTTCAGCCAGTATTTTACCCATAGCTTCTCTTGCAGGGTAGAGTAGTTTGCCCTGAATGATGCTGTCGGGACGGGCGAAGTAAATGTATTCAAAGATACATATGGCTTTTTTGCCATTTCTCTTCTTATAGCTCTTTACTCCGTGCTTATCAATGACTACAATTTCTCCGGGTTCGATTTCCCTTTTGAATCGGGCACCTATATGGTCCAAGGCACAACTTTCCGAGGCGATGCTCCACCCACCGTCAATAGACCCAAGACAGAGAGGACGAACACCGAAGGAGTCACGAACTCCGATCAGTTCATTTTCAGTCAGGATTACCAGGGAATAGGCTCCTTGGAGCCGCGACATGGTATGTTCTATTTTTTGCTGCCAGTTACGGCCGGGGGAGGCCAAAAGCAAGTTGGCAATAACTTCGGAATCACTGCTAGTGTGAAAATGAAAGCCACGCTCCTGGAGTTCATCGCGAAGCAATTTGGAATTGATGATATTGCCGTTATGTGCCAGGGCAATCGTTAATCCATCTGATTTCGCTATAAGGGGCTGGGCATTCATAGATTTGCTTGAGCCTGTAGTGGAGTAGCGGTTATGCCCAATGCCAATATGTCCTGTGAGCAAGGAAAGATCAGTTTCCGTGAATACCTGGGAAACTAATCCCATGTTGGTGTGTATTTTTATTTCGTTGCCATCGGTGACAGCGATGCCGGCACTTTCTTGACCACGGTGCTGTAGAGCAAAGAGGGCAAAAAAGGTCGTCTGTGCTACATTTATGTTTGAGGCATAAACCCCAAAAACGCCGCAACTTTCGTGCATAAAAGTTGGCTTTACCGCCTCATTATAAAGCATCCAGCTCTTTTGGTCAATTTCACAATATTTTTTTATCGTGCTATGATATACGACATTGCTAAATTAGGAGTCTATAACAGTGGATAAAGAAAAAAAACAGGAAATCATAAATCAATTCAGGGTTAAGGAGAATGATAGCGGGTCTGTCGATATTCAGGTAGCCGTGCTTACCGAGAGGATAAATCGGTTGACTGAGCATCTTAAGTTGTATCCTCAGGATCGGCACACCAGACACGCCCTCCATGGGGTGATAGGGAGAAGGAGGCGGTTCTTGGGTTATTTGAACAGGACGGCACCCGAGCGGTATCGTTCTCTTATTACTAGACTGGGTTTGAAGGAATAGTATGGCAGCTGTTTTCGAGCGTGTAATAGCTGGTAAGACCCTTAGCATTCAAGTAGGGAAATTCGCTCAGCAAGCCAATGGTGCTGTTACTGTTCAATATGGCAACACAGTTGTCCTGGTTACTGCCTGTACAAGCTCTGAGCCCCGAGAAGGAATTGATTTTGTGCCCCTAACAGTGGATTATGAAGAAAGGCTCTATGCCGCGGGTAAAATACCGGGCAGCTTCATCAGGCGAGAAGGACGTCCTACGGAGGAAGCAGTTATAACTGATCGGCTCATCGATCGCTCCCTGCGCCCTCTTCTTTCCAAGGAATTTCATAATGATGTTCAAGTTGTGG
>JAZFXR010000010.1:0-10766 GCA_036448835.1 Dehalococcoidia bacterium
GATATAAAAGTACAAGAACAAGTACGCCAGGACGTACGAGAGATGTGTCAACGACACCCCATTCCCGGGCTGGCATAAGACATCTATTCCTGGTTTAATTTATTTGCCCTCTCTTACCAACCCCCCAAAGAAACCACGATGATTTCGTGTTATAATCAAACTTGGTATCCAAATAACTGAGAGGTCATGATGGATGAATTAAAAGTTTTCAGTGGTACTGCTCACCCTGCCTTAGCAGAGTCTGTGTGTGAGTACTTAAGCATACCGGTGGGGAAGATTGATGTCTTCGAGTTTAGCAACGAGAACATTTTTGTGCGTATCCTGGAAAATGTCCGGGAACGTGATATTTTTGTCATTCAACCTACTTGCTCTCCAGTTAACAAAAGTCTGGTTGAGTTACTTATCATGCTTGATGCCTGCAGGCGAGCTTCGGCAGGGCGAATTACCGCTGTCGTTCCCTATTATGGCTATGGTCGCACTGATAAAAAAGATCAACCCAGGGTTCCTATTACTGCTCGCTTGATTGCCGACTTGATTACCACGGCTGGAGCTAATAGATTGCTCACCGTTGACCTCCACGCCCCTCAAATTCAAGGATTCTTCACCATACCGGTGGATGAGCTTAGTGCTCGGCCCATATTAGCTCAGTATATCAACAAAAAGGCTCTGGATAATCTGGTAGTGGTCGCTACCGATATTGGTATCTCCAAGGTAGCCCGTGATATGGCTGCTAGACTTGGTACCCCCTTGGCTATCGTTGAGAAGAGGCGCCTCGGAAATATCGATGCCACTGAAACGCTCAACATAATCGGCGAGGTCAAGGGAATGTGTGCCCTGACGGTTGATGATGAGATTGATACCGCTGGGTCTCTAGTCGGGGTGGTGGATGCTCTTTTAGAACATGGCGTTACCGAGGTTTATGCTTGTTGCACTCACCCTATTTTCTCCGGTCCCGCTATCCAGAGGATAGCCACCAGCCCGGTGAAAGAGGTAGTTGTTAGCGACACCATACCTGTTAATGAGGATAAGAAACTGGACAAGATCACTGTCTTGTCTACAGCTTCGCTTATTGGCGAAGCTATTCATCGCATTCACACAGGCTTATCAGTGGGAGCGATGTTTCAATCATAATAGATTAGTCAACAGCTGGCTTAGAACCGAGGGCTTTTTAACCGAAAATGTTTAAGTGGCTTAGCAATCTGGTTGATTCCAACGAAAAAGAACTAAAGCATCTTCAACCCTTGGTTGATCACGTAAACTCGCTGGAGCCTGGATTTGAAAAGCTCACCGATGCTGAACTCCGAGCTAAAACCGACGAATTCAAGGCCCGTCTGGCCGATGGTGAAAGCCTGGATGAAATCTTACCGGAGGCTTACGCTGCTGTCAGAGAAGCAGCCAGGCGAACCATAAGGCAACGGCACTTTGATGTCCAGTTAATGGGAGGAATCATCCTTCATCAGGGCAAGATAGCCGAGATGAAAACCGGTGAAGGGAAAACCCTGGTTGCTACTTTGCCTCTCTACCTCAATGCCCTCACCGGGCAAGGCAGCCATCTGGTTACCGTCAATGATTACCTTGCCAAGCGGGACTGCCACTGGATGGGCCCTATCTACCAAGCCCTGGGTGTAAGCGTGGCCTGCATCAATGCCCAGCAAACAGCAGATCAACGTGCCCCCTCCTATATCTATGACCCCAGCTACGAGTCGGAGGACCAGAAGTGGAATTCTCTCCGCCCTGTCACGCGCCGCCAGGCTTATGAGGCAGATATAACTTATGGCACCAATAACGAATTTGGGTTCGATTATCTGAGGGATAATATGGTTTTGGACCTGTCTCAGTGCGTGGAGCGTCCCTTGAGCTATGCCATAGTCGATGAAGTTGACAATATACTTATTGACGAAGCCCGTACGCCACTTATTATTAGCGGTGCTGCCGAAGAAGCAACTAAGAGGTATTACACCTTCGCCCAGCTAGTTTCCGGCCTTGACAAAGACACAGACTACAGTATTGACGAACGTACGCGTACTACCCACCTTACCGAGACTGGCATGACCAAGATGGAGAAAATGCTGAAGCGGGAGGGCTTACTAAAAGCACCCGACCTCTATGACCCCTCCAACTACTTTCTCACTCAATACCTGGAGAGTGCACTGAAGGCCCGTGTCTTGTTTAAGAGGGACAAGCACTATGTAGTTAAGGATGGCCAGGTCATCATCGTGGACGAGTTCACTGGCAGATTGATGTTCGGCAGGAGGTATTCTGAGGGACTGCATCAAGCCATCGAAGCCAAAGAAAAGGTAAAGATTCAGCGCGAATCAGTTACCCTGGCTACCGTCACCTTTCAGAACTACTTCCGCATGTATCAGAAACTAGCGGGCATGACCGGCACTGCTATGACGGAAGCCGAAGAGTTCCATAAGATTTATGACCTGGAAGTGGTGATTATACCTACAAACAAGCCCTTGATTCGCATTGAACACCCTGACCAGATTTACAAAGACGAGAAAATCAAGTTTGCCGCCGTGACCAGAGAAATCAAGCAATTAAATGACCAGAAGAGGCCTGTCCTTATCGGTACAACCTCTATTGAGACGTCAGAGAAACTATCTGACCTCCTGAATAGAAATGGCGTCCCCCATAAAGTGTTGAATGCCAAGCATCATGAAAAGGAGGCTGATATTATCGCTCAAGCCGGGCGTTTGGGGGCGGTAACTGTAGCCACGAATATGGCCGGGAGGGGTGTGGATATTATCCTTGGCGGTACTCCTGGGGAGTGTGGTGAAGCAGAATGGCAGGAAGACCATAATAAGGTGATTGAACTCGGTGGACTTCACATTGTCGGTACAGAACACCACGAAGCCAGGCGCATTGACAACCAGCTCCGGGGAAGGGCAGGAAGGCAGGGGGACCCGGGTAGTTCTCGTTTTTATGCTTCTGTGGAAGATGAACTTCTTCGCCGCTTTGGCGGTGAACGTGTTAAGGGAATTATGCAGTGGGCCGGCATGGATGAAAATAGCCCAATTGAGCATTCCTTCGCCACCAAGGCTCTGACCAATTCCCAGGTCCAGACCGAAGGCTACCATTTCAACATTCGTAAGCACCTTGTGGAATATGACGACGTCATCAACAAGCACCGCGAGGTGATTTACGCCGAGAGGAAGAAAATCCTCAGCGGCGCCGACCTCAAGGCAAATATAATATCTATGGTACAGCATGAAATCCAAAACCTGGTAGCCAGGCATCTCAGCAGCGCTAGGTACGAGCCGGAAGAAGGGCAATCTAATCTATCCGGCTTACTGGAGGATATATCCAGCATCTTCCCTCTGCCGCCGCAGTTCAGAAGCGATGGGTTTTCCGAGCTCAATGACAAGCAAATCATAGAAAAGTTGACTGATTACGCCATTGCGCTTTACGACCAACGGGAACAGGAGCTAGGCCCCGATAATATGCGGATAGCAGAGCGACTGGTAATGTTGCGAGTTATTGACCGGTTATGGATGTATCACCTTACTGATATGGAGCATTTGCGTGAGGGGATAAGCCTGCGGTCTGTCGGTCAGGAACAACCACTAGTAGTGTATAAAAGGGAAGGGCATGCGTCTTTTGAGGCTCTCTTGGCCAGCATTCAGCATGACGTTGCCCATAGCATTTACCGCGTCGGTATCGCCAAGGAAACTCAAAAAAAGAAGGAGACGGCTCCAGTGGGCAAGAAAGTTGGGCGTAACGATCCCTGTCCGTGCGGCTCAGGCAGGAAATACAAGCATTGCTGTGGGAAATGAGTGCCCTATTCCTCTCACTCGAAAGGAGAAGATTAAGCCTCTCCTGAGCTTGTCGAAGAATAATGGTGAAATCTCACGGCGCAGAGTGCCTGAACCTAAAGCCGTTGCCGTTTATCTGGGGCACTTTTTTGGGCACTGGCTGATCAGTGCCAGAAGGAGAATCGTTTATGAGTGATAAGGGACCAAAGGGGGAAAAGCAAATCCGTATTACAAATATGCCTACCGGTGTTGACTTGCTCCACGAAGCGACCTTAAACAAGGGGACAGCGTTTATCGAAGAGGAGCGGCAGGCGTTAGGACTCGAGGGGCTTTTACCACCATACGTCAATTCTCTGGAAACACAGGTTATACGGGTCATGGAAAACTTCCATAAAAAGCCATCAGATTTGGAAAAGTATATCTATCTTATGAGCCTCCTGGGCCGAAATGAAACCTTGTTTTACCGGGTGGTTATGGACAAAATCGAGGAAATGATGCCTGTTGTCTATACCCCCACAGTAGGTCGGGCGTGTCAGGAATATGGTCACATTTTTAGGAGACCCCGGGGCATCTTTATTTCGGCCAAGGACAAGGGACGGGTAGTAGATGTATTAAGAAATTGGCCGAATAGGGATGTGCGAATTATAGTGGTCACCGATGGTGAACGGATTCTGGGCCTGGGAGACCTGGGCGCCAATGGGATGGGCATTCCCGTGGGGAAGCTCTGCCTCTACACTGCCTGCGCTGGAGTTCACCCTGGGTTATGTCTCCCGGTGACACTCGATGTGGGGACAAACAATGAGGAACTGCTACACGATGTTCTCTACGTTGGCACCAGGCAACGCCGCCTCGGCAGAGAACAATATGACGACCTGGTCCAAGAATTTATCACAGCAGTGCGAGAACTCTACCCTAATGTTCTTATTCAGTTTGAAGACTTCGCCACTGGCAATGCGCTTCGCCTGCTGGATATATATAGAGATCGAGTTTGTACTTTTAATGACGATATACAGGGGACAGGAGTTGTAGGGCTAGCAGGCTTATATTCAGCAATGCGGATTGTGGGTGGTAAGTTGAAGGATCAGAGAATCCTGTTCCTGGGTGCCGGTGAAGCTGGTATTGGAATTGGCAATATGATTAGCTCTGCCTTGGTTGTCGATGGGCTGTCTGAACAAGAGGCAAGAAAGCGGTGCTGGTTTGTGGATTCTACAGGTCTGGTAGTGAAAAGCCGTAGTGATCTGGCAGAATACAAGCTTCCGTATGCCCACGACTATGAATATGTCGGAGATTTTCTTTCTGCCGTTAAGTCACTGAGACCCACGGTAATTATCGGAGTTTCGGGACAGCCTAATACGTTTACCCGGTCGGTGTTGAAGGCAATGGCCAGTTACAACAAAAGGCCCATTGTTTTTGCAATGTCCAATCCAACATCAAAGGCCGAGTGCACTGCCGAAGAGGCTTACACCTGGACGGATGGGCATGCCATTTTCGCCAGCGGCAGCCCTTTTGCTCCCGTCACGTTTAAGGGAAAGAAATATGTGCCGGGGCAAGCTAATAACGCCTATGCATTTCCAGGCATCGGGCTGGGCGTTATCGCCTGCGAGGCTATTTCTGTTACCGATGAGATGTTTTCTGTTGCTGCGAAAGCACTGGCGGATGCAGCTTCAGAAGCCGATCTTGAACTGGGGCGTATTTATCCGTCACTAACCAAAATCAAGGAAGTCTCCGCTGCTATTGCTACCGCGGTGGCAGAGGTAGCCTATAACCAAGGCCTTGCAGGGAAACCAAAGCCTGATGATATCTCAGCATACATAAAGTCTCAAATGTATGAACCTGAGTACCGGCGTTATGTTTGATTGGAGCTTTTTCGACGCCCCCTGCGTACTGTCAGGAGAGCTATCTTTATAATGCATTACTATTGCCCTTCCCATTTGCCGTGAAATACCATGATTCTTTGACAGGTATCTCAACAAGGAAGAGAGCGCTCTGCCCATATCTTCAGCTATCTTGGATTTAAGCTTCAGATGTGCCACACTCATCTGATTGGCCTTTAAGCGTTTCCACAGCATGGGGTAGAGCTGGTAATATCACTTCAAGGCATTCGCGTACTGCCTTGGGGCTTCCCGGCAGGTTGATAATCAGGCATTTCCCACGAGTGCCCACTACGGCTCGACTTAACATAGCATGTGGTGTTTTCTTGAGGCTCTCAGCCCTCATGGCCTCGGCAAAACCAGGGACAATTCTATCCACCACGGCAAGAGTCGCCTCGGGAGTGACATCTCTAGGGGTGAGCCCTGTCCCACCTGTGGTGATGATTATGTCTAAGTCATCTTCATCTGCCCACTTAACCAGCTTTGCAACAATGGGCTCCTTTTCATCAGGAATGACGTTGTAATTTACAATGCGGGCAGCAATGCTGGGAAGAATTTCGCGGATAACTGCTCCGCTTTTATCCTGACGGTCCCCTCTGGCCCCTTTGTCGCTGATGGTCAATACTCCTACGGTAAGCATTTTCCTTCACCACTGATAGCTCTCAGGAAGTTCTTCTCTATGAAATCGGCTATTGCCGCCGTATCACTCCATCTAAAAATTGGCAGTTTAAAACCATCAGCTATTAGAGTATCCGTTGGCGAATCGGTGACAATAGCCGAAAGTTCCTCAGGGGAACATATTAAGTTGTCTCCAAGTTCTTTCCTGTGCACTTCGATTTTGCGAATTTTGCTTTTCTTGAATCCTTCGGCAAGCACGAGGTCGAATTCAGAGCCAAGGATAGGTGTAATTTCCTCAACTTTGAGCTCACAGTTCAAATTCCTAATGAAGGCTAGCTTATCGGGCGAACTAATACACACAGCATCGCTGCCTGCTTGAGTGAACTTCCAGCTATCTTTTCCAGGATGGTCTATTTCGACCCCGCAGTGACTATGCTTTAAAGCAGCGATTCTATATCCTCTCTTTTTGAGCTCTCGAATAAGCTGCTCCACAAGCATCGTTTTACCAGATTGCGATTTGCCCACGATGGCAACAATCGGTGACATTTCTTGCTCCCCTTGTTCCTCCATCCAGTCCAGCATCTGCACTTCGACCATCTCCCCGGCTCTCACCCCCTTGCTAGTTTCGGGTATAACAGCCAAGCCATTCGCTTTGGCTATGGATGTAAGAATTCCTGAGCCTTGGGGACCAGTGACGGAGGCATAATATTGACCGTCACGCCTGGTTACTATCACCCTGGCGAACACCCTGCGCCCATCGTTGTTCGCAATGTTAGCCTCAATAATAGCCCGAATTGTCGGCTTGGTCAGAGTTTTCTTGCCCATCATTTTTGATATGGCCGGACGGGCAAATTGCTCAAAGGTAATCATGGAGCTGACGGGATTGCCTGGCAATCCCAAATGAGGCACCTGTCTCTTTCTACTTCCCTCCACATTCTTCATAATCCCAAAAGCAAGCGGTTTTCCAGGTTTCATGCGAACTGTCCAGAAGCCAACCTCTCCGTGCTCTGCCAGGACGTCTTTCACAATATCATAGTCCCCTTTAGATACACCCCCAGAGGTAATGAGCATATCTGCGTCCAACCCCTCATCTATCTTCTCGGTTAGGGACTGAATTGAATCGCGCCCTATGCCCAGGATTCTGGGAATCCCTCCGTAGCGAGAGACTTCAGCTGCAATGGTATAGGTATTGCTATCATGGATCTTACCGGGATCCAATGGCTGGTCGACAGCAATAAGCTCATCCCCTGTAGCCAGAATAGCCACGATCGGCCGGCGAATAACCAGTGCCGTAGAGCGTCCCAGGGAAGCCAGCACGCCTATTTCCTGGGGGCGAAGCACCCTTCCTTTTTCAAGAACTAAACTGCCTCTGGCAATATCCTCGCCTCTGTTTCGTACGTTCAATCGCTTCTTGGCTTGGCGCAGTATGCCGATTTGTGAAAGGTCACCACCAGATGATTTGCGGGTCATTTCATCGGTGTCCTCGAATTGAACCACAGCATCAGCCCCGTTAGGTAATGGTGCGCCCGTCATGATACGAATTGCTGTACCCGGCTCGATTTCTTTTGTGGGCAGGGACCCGGCAGCAACCTCGCCAACTACGGCTAAATATACCGGTGATGATTCACGAGCCCCATAAGTATCTTCAGCTCGAACGGCGTAACCATCCATGGCGGAATTATCCAGTGGGGGAATATCTATAGTGGAATAGACGTCCTCAGCCAGGACCTGTCCCAGGCAATCCAGAATAGGCCTGCGCTCGGGCTCAAGAACCTCAACATAGCTTAAAATCTTCTCCAGGGCTTCTTCAACAGAGAGCATATGCAAACTCCTGAAACTGTATTATAGATTATCTTTGTCCTCGTACCAACTCCCGTGTAATTTCTAGCTATGCACCACAATACTTCAAATTCAGATTGATTTGACAATCGTCAGATTTAGCTCTATATTTTAGCAAAGCAAGGAGGTATGAATGCGAGAAAAAGTGGAAGCAGCCCTGGAACAAGTAAGGCCAACATTAAAAGCTGACGGAGGGGATGTTCAACTAATAGATGTCAAGGATGGAGTGGTTACACTGAAGTTGACCGGTGCCTGCGGCGGTTGCCCAATGGCAGCTATGACCTTGAAGGGTGGGATTGAGCGAGTGATCAAGGAACAGGTGCCCGAAGTTAAAGAGATAGTGGCTGTCTAGCCGGTGGTGGTATTATAAAAGGAGGACAAAAGCGAGTCGGGTCGGAGGCTTAAATGAACCAGGGATACTTTATCTGTCACTCTTGTGGTAAAACGGTAGAGCATACAGAGAAGGAGCGACCTTGCCAGATACTCAATGGGTGGCTCATGGTTTCACGATGGCAGGGTCCAAAAACGGTTGAGCACTATAATTTTTGCTCCTCGGTTTGCCTCAAAAAATGGACGGATGACCAGGTCCCTCAAGTCCCCGATGTATTCTTAAAAGCTTTTGACAACGGAAAGGACTAAAAAATGCCTATCTATGAGTATTTATGCCCTGACTGCAATTTAAAGTTTGAATTGCTTCGCCAACAAAGCCAGGCAAGCGAAGCTGCCCCTTGCCCTCGCTGTCACAATGGTGCCAAAAGAGTACTCTCCTCTTGCGCCTCTTTTTCTAAGAGCAGCGAAGGGTCATCTACCCCGATTGGGGGAAGTTCCTCTTGTGGCTCATGCTCAACCACAAGCTGTAGTACCTGCCAAACATAGTTCCTGCAGCGACAACCTGCAAAGAGCCCACATTATAGATAACAATAGATGACTATCCTGTATAGATGAATCCCAAATATCTAATCCATTGGTGAGCCGAGATGGTTGAAATAAGGAGAGAAGATTTCTCTATCGATGAGATAACCAGGAAGATGCACGACCCAAAAATAGGGGCACTGTCAATTTATTTGGGCACGGTTCGTGAGTTCCCTGAAGGAATGGGGCTGGAGTTTGAAGACGATAACCGCGCTGTCCGGGAACTGGAGCTGATAGAAAAAAGGGCAATCAATAGATTTGATATCGAAGATGTAGCCATAATACATCGAACAGGTTTCTTAGGCATATCAGAGAATATTCTACTAGTAGCAGTTTCCGCTGCTCACAGACAGCCAGCTTTTAGTGCTTGCAGAAGCATAATAGACGAGATAAAAGACCTCCACAAGTCATGGGGAAAAGACGTGCCGAAGTAGAAATTCATGTGAAGCGATTCGCGCCACGGCTTTTGGTGCACTCGCGATATCCGAACCGAAACCCCTTACTGGATTTGAAATAAGGAGCCAGGTAGTCTAAAATACACCGTCTACTCTGGTTCACCGAATGCATGAACTTGGAATAACTGAAAACATAGTTAATATTGCTTTAGCCAAAGCTGGTGAGGCTCAAGCCAGTAGGATCAGCCAAATTAACGTAGTAATTGGTGAGATGTCAGGATTTGTCGCTGATTGTATTCAGTTTTATTTCGATTCTCTCAGCAGAGATACTATCGCTCAAGGAGCGGTGCTCCATTTTGAATTAGTGCCAGCTCAGTTACGATGTAGGAATTGTTCTACGGTTTTCTCCCCCCAAGATACAATATGGTCTTGCCCTGAATGCCACGGCCAGAGCGTAGAAATTTCCAAGGGACGAGAGCTCTATATGGAAAGCATAGAAGTAGAATGAAAAAAATAGAAGTAATTCAGAACATTTTAGAGGCTAATGAGACCATAGCTAACCGAAATCGACAGCTGCTGAATGACCATAAGGTTTTTTGTATTAATATTATGTCGTCTCCGGGAGCCGGTAAGACGAGTCTTATTCTGCAGACTATGACTATGCTGAAAGACAAGTTGAACGTGGGTGTCATCGAAGGGGACGTCGCTTCCACAGTAGACGCTGAGAAAGTACAAAGCAAGGCAAAGGCAGTAGTCCAAATAAATACCCGAAACATGCCGGAAAGCTGTTCTTTAATGGCCGCCATGATAGAGTCAGCTTTAAAAAGTATACCACTCGATAACATAGACCTGCTCTTAATCGAAAATGTGGGAAATCTCATTTGCCCCTCTGAGTTTACACTGGGAGAGCACAAACGTGTAGTAATTTCCAGCCTGCCTGAAGGTGACGATAAGCCCATTAAATATCCCCTGATTTTTGTCGATGCCGATGCTGTGATAATAAATAAAATGGACCTTCTTCCCTATGTTGATTTCGATATTACCGCCTTTCGCCGTTCCATAGAAGGACTAAATCCGAAAGTCGAGAGTTTTCAACTTTCCTGTAAGACCGGCGAGGGCATAGAAAGCTGGTGCTCATGGGTATTAGAACAGATAAAAACCAATGCTCCAAAGCAGTAGAAGTTGCATATACCCGGTAAATCTCGTCACCTTGAGAAATTCGATGCCAGGGCAATTAACAGACATTCTCCTTCCGTGCCAAGATGAAAAAACGGGGGGTATTGACAATTTTCAGCGAATGACGTAGATTTGTATTTCAACGTAAAGGTCTAAAGGAAACCAGGCTATTACGGCAAGTTAACCAGCTATGAAAT
>JAZFXR010000011.1:0-6258 GCA_036448835.1 Dehalococcoidia bacterium
GTTGTAGATACTGCCTGGAGAATGGGGCTCATTTCCAATAATATACCTGAGGAATACGGCGGATTCGGCGGGAACCACTCAGCTATCACTGGATCGCTGATAGCTGAGGAACTGGCCTGGGGAGACCTTTCCATGGCGATGCATATCCTCTGCCCTGCTCTGTTTTCTTATCCCATATTGGAGATGGGCACGGATACACAGAGAAAGAAATATCTACCGCTTTTCTGCGATGAGAAGTATAAGGTAGCTACTGCTGCCCTTATTGAACCACGCTTTGGTTTTGACCCTTGTTCCCTGTCAACCATTGCGCGACTCGAGGGCAATGAGTACGTTCTTAATGGTGAAAAGTGTTATGTACCACTGGCCACTGGGGCCGACTTTTTACTCGTTTATGCAGCAGAAAACAGCAGCAGTCAGGGTTTTATCATTGAAAGAGGTACAAAAGGACTCGAGATTAGCGAACGGGAGAGTAATATGGGTATAAAAGCTCTGGCTACATACGAGCTCAAGCTTGAAGATTGTCGCGTTCCTAAAGATAACCGGTTGGGTGGTCCGGATGGATGTGATTTTGACCGTATCATAAATTGCTCACGAGTGGCGTTATCGGCAATGGCTGTAGGATTAGCTAAAGCGGCCTTCGAATACTCCAGGGATTACGCGAAGGAACGTACTGCTTTTGGGGAGCCAATTGCCTCGCGTCAAGCAATCGCTTTCATGCTGGCGGAAATGGCAATTGAAATTGATGCAACCAGGCTGATGACCTGGGAGGCCGCCTGGAAGTTGGATCGAAAGGAAGAGGCGACTAAAGAATCATCTCTGGTAAAGTCATATGCTGACGATATGGTTATAATGGTAACTGACCGTGCTGTACAGATTCTGGGTGGCCATGGTTATGTACGCGAGCACCCGGCGGAACTTTGGTTCAGGAATGGACGAGGATTTGTCACCTTTGATGGCATGGCTGTAGTATAACAAGGAGGAATAGCGGAATGATAGATTTCGAACCGACTACAGAACAGAAAGAAGCAGTAAATGTAGCTCACGAGTTTGCACAAGACTTATTTCGACCCATAAGCCGCCACTATGACGAGCATGAACACGAAAGCCCACGAGAACTCATTGATAAGACATGGGGAGAAAGAAACAAAGGCACATTAGCTCTAGGTCTAGACGTCACAGCGGCTCTTAGAATCGAAGAGCTATGCTGGGGAGACGCCGGTCTTTTCTTATGTGTTCCTGGTCCAGGACTCGGGGGTGCTGCGATTTTTGCTTCGGGCACCAAAGAGCAATTATCACGATTCTTGGGTAACTTCAATGAAGGAGAGCCGAAATGGGGTGCTATGGCAATGACCGAGCCACACGCTGGCTCGGATACTGCTGCTATCAGTGCCACCGCTGTGCGTGACGGTGACGAATGGGTATTGAACGGTGAGAAGATCTTCGTCACCTGGGGGAAACGCGCTGCAGAAAGTCCTGGTGGCCTTGTTATAGTCTGGGCGACTGTGGACAAATCAGCAGGACGAGCTGGCATGAAATCTTTTGTGGTGCCGGCGGGAACTCCAGGAATGAGAATTGAAAAGCTGGAGAAAAAGCTCGGAATCAGAGCCAGTGACACGGCTACTATCATTTTTGACAATTGTCGCATTCCTTTTGACAACATACTTGGCAACCCTGAAGTAAAAAAGGTAGACAAATCGGAAACCAAGGGTTTCAAAGGTGCAATGGCGACTTTTGATGCCACACGACCCATTGTAGCTATCATGGCTATAGGTGTTGGACGTGCTGCCCTGGATTTTGTTAAAGAAGCCCTGGAGAAAGAAGGTATAAAGATACGCTATGGCGTTCCCAAGTGGAAGCTCACCGCACTGGAACGCGACATAATAGAAATGGAAGCGAATTACAAAGCAGCCAAGCTGCTTACCTTGCGAGCTATATGGATGATGAGCCAGTTTCAGCCGAATAACCTGGAGGCATCAATGGCTAAGGCCAAGGCCGGCCTTGCTGTCACCAAAATCACTCAGAAAGCAGTTGAGATTATGGGACCGCTGGGCTATTCACGAAAGTACCTGCTTGAGAAATGGATGCGCGATGCCAAGATAAATGATATCTTCGAGGGAACGGGGCAGATTAATATGCTGGTCACAGCCCGCAGAGTTCTCAACTACTCAAGAGACCAGCTTAAATAGAAGATAAGATGTTAAAAAGCCAATATTTGCTGATTTTTTAACTAGTTGCAGGGCTGCCTGCGCATTGAATATCTTTTCTTCACAGGCGAAACCCTGCAGGACGATTGTTTCAATAGGATGAGATTCAGTTCCCTGTATCAACTGCGAAGTTGATTATTTCCCCTTCTTTGTGTAATCAGGGCACCAGGTGGCATTGGGACGCTCAGGACGGTGACAAGCACTTCTCCAGTTCCATTTACAGCTTTCACAGATGAACATATTCATACCCAAGGCTCTCTTGGCCCCAAGTTTAAACTTATCCAGCCAACCGGGATTCCTTCGCGTCTTCACTTCATTTGCAGTAACAACCGCGACAATAAAGTAACCCCTACATATCTTTAGATAGAGTAGCCAAGAATTCAACGTTATTCTTCGTCTTGGCCAGCCGCTCCAATATTCTTTGTGTAGGCTCGCCGTGATTAGTTGAATCACTATCTATCATAGTGACAACACGTCTGAGGAGCCATACTTGTTTCAAGGTATTTTCATCCAACAAAAGCTCTTCTCTTCTTGTACTGCTGGGTGTAATGTTTATAGCCGGGAAAATTCTTCGCTCAGATAATTTTCTGTCTAAATGGAGTTCCATGTTACCTGTTCCCTTAAATTCTTCATATATAAGGTCATCCATACGGCTGCCCGTATCCACAAGACAAGTAGCAATTATGGTCAGACTTCCACCCTCCTCAATATTGCGAGCAGTACCGAAAAAGCGCTTGGGAGGATGCAAGGCTGTTGAATCAATACCGCCAGATAAAGTACGCCCACTGGGGGGCAGGGCTAAGTTGTAGGCTCTTGTAAGTCTGGTAATACCATCAAGTAGTATGACCACATCTTTGCCCGTTTCTACTAACCTTTTGGCTCTCTCTAATGCTAATTCCGCTACCCGAGTCTGGCTTTCCACCGCTTCATCAAAAGTGGCAGCAATAACCTCAGCTTTAACTGACCTCTTCATATCAGTCACTTCTTCAGGTCTCTCTCCAATAAGGCAGACCATGAGGTGAATATCGGTGTAGTTAGTACTAATGGCATTGGCAATCTTTTGAAGAAGCACAGTCTTTCCTGCCTTAGGTGGCGATACAATAAGCCCTCTTTGCCCCCTGCCTATAGGTGCCACAAGATTGATCAGACGAGTGGATATCTCTTCCGACGTTGTTTCCAGGTCGATAAGCTTGTCAGGGAATGTGGGCGTCAGCGAACCGAAATTGCGGCGTGCCCTTGCTAATTCAGCGTCGAGCCCATTTATACTCTCTACTCGAAGTAGGCTGTAATATTTCTCGCTTTCTTTAGGAGGTCTAGCCTGACCATAAAGAACATCACCATCTCTTAAGTTGAAACGGCGGATCTGGGAATTGGATACATAGATATCATTAGCACCACGACGGAAAGTTTCCTGTCTTAGGAAACCATATCCTTCGCTGATGGTCTCCAGGACACCTGTCACAAACATATTTCCCTGTTGCTGGGCTTCCGTCTCCAGGATACGTTGGATAAGCTCGGATTTTTTCAAAGCAGAGTAGCCACTGATGCCACATTCCTTAGCCAACGCCTCCAGTCCATCCCGATTCTTGCTTTCTAGTTGTGCCATAGTTATCATATTAGCCTCTTTTCAAATGCTTTCTTATATTTTTGTGGGGCTTTTATAGCAGACTTTCTCTTTCCATCACTTTTTTCCAGTCATCCTTAAAGCGTTCAATACCGATAGTTGTTAAAGGGTGTCGTACCATTTGTAGCACTACCCCGTAGGGCACTGTGGCAATATGAGCGCCAACCTTAGCTGCTACTAAACAATGTTGAGGATGTCTGATACTAGCGGCGATAACTTGAGTAGGTAGTTGATAATAGTCCAAGTACTCCACAATATCGGCTACTACACTCATACCATCCTCACCAATATCGTCCAATCTGCCCACAAAAGGACTCACAAATGTTGCGCCTGCTGCCGTACCCAACAAAGCCTGGTTCAAAGTGAAGCACAAAGTAAAATTAACCTTTATGTTTTCACTGGCTAGCACTGAGGTTGCTTCTACTCCCTCAAGGCTAGCTGGTATCTTAACTACGATATTCTTTGCCCATTTGGCTATTTCTCTGGCCTCGGCCACCATTCCTTGAGCGTCCTGACTCAATACCTCAGTAGATACTGGACCAGGGACAATAGAGCAGATTTCCTGGACTAATCCTCGGTAATCAACCTTGCCTTCTCTGGATACAATGCTTGGATTGGTCGTTACCCCCGTAACAACCCCTAGTTTTACCCCATGACGTATATGCTCTATATTGGCAGTATCTAAAAATATCTTCATCTTCTTAATTTAAAGGTAGGCTTGTCTGAGCACCTTCAACGAGTGTCTCCTTGGCTGCCCCAATAAATCCCAAGAATAACGGATGAGGATAATCCGGCCGAGATTTGAACTCAGGATGAAACTGGCAGGCAACCATCCAGGGATGATCTCTTAATTCAGTAATTTCCACTAGCCTTCCGTCCGGGGATAACCCAGATGCCACGAGACCAGCCTCCTCTAATGGCTGGCGGAAGTTATTATTGAATTCATAACGATGGCGATGCCTTTCATAGACTATTTCAGTGCCATAGGCATGAGCCGCCGTCGTTCCCGCTACCAGATGGCAGGGATAAGTCCCTAGCCTCATAGTCCCTCCCTTTTCCTCCACGCTACGCTGTTCTGGCAGGAGGTCAATAACGGGATAAGTACTGACAGCATCAAACTCGGTGGAATTCACCTTTTCGCTTTGAAAAACATGACGACCAAGCTCGATTACCATAATATGCATCCCTAGGCATAAACCCAGGTAAGGCATCTCTCTTTCTCGGGCAAACGTGGCGGCCTTCACCATACCTTCAATGCCCCGATAACCAAACCCGCCAGGTACAATTATGCCCTGAACTTGTCCAAGCTTATCATCAGCCGTACCGTCCAATTCTTCAGAATCTAACCATTCTATCTTCACTTCGCGATCGTGAGCCAATGCTGCGTGGCATAATGCTTCTCGCACCGAGTAATACGCGTCTCTGAGTTCCACATATTTACCTACTAATCCAATAATTACAGGTTCTTTAGGAGTCTTTAGCTTAGCTACCATGTCTCGCCATTCTTCCAGATTACTTTTGCCGGCTTTTAATCCCAATCGGCTAACTATGAATTCTCCTAACCCTGCGTCCTCTAACAGCAGGGGCACTTCGTAGATAGTTCCGCTGGTAACCAGGGCAATAACCGCCTCTTTATCCACATCGCAAAATAGCGATATTTTGTCCTTTATTCCCTCGGATATCTCCTTATCACTGCGACAGACCATAACATCCGGCTGAATACCGATTCTCCTTAGTTCATTAACACTATGTTGAGTGGGTTTGGTCTTTAACTCATCGGTGGCGGCAATGTGTGGTAAGAAGGTAACATGAACATATAGCACATTATCCCTGCCTTCATCCTTTCTCATTTGCCTTATAGCTTCGAGGAATGGTTGGCCTTCAATATCCCCTACAGTTCCGCCAACTTCCACAATAACCAAATCTGCTTTGGATATTTCAGATACTTTCCTTATCTTGTTCTTTATTTCATTGGTTACATGGGGTACCACCTGGATTGTACCTCCCAAGAAATCGCCTCGCCTCTCCTGAGCAATTACTTCAGAGTAGACCTGACCGGAAGTTACATTAGAAGCCTGCGTCAGTTCCACTCCAATAAATCTCTCATAGTGGCCCAAATCAAGATCAGTCTCGGCACCATCCTTAGTAACAAATACTTCACCGTGTTGATAGGGAGACATTGTGCCCGGGTCAACATTCAAGTAAGGATCTAGCTTCTGCACTGACACAGAGATACCACGACTTTTTAGTATTTTTCCAATGGAAGCTACCGAAATCCCCTTCCCGACAGAACTAACTACGCCACCAGTAACGAAAATATACTTACTCACTGCTTATTACAAGAGCTATAGGGAAAGTCAAATCTTGTAGGTCGATCCTAAAGGGTGAAGCAAACCCGGGTTTCTTTTCATTATAAAGATTGAGATTCCA
>JAZFXR010000012.1:0-6871 GCA_036448835.1 Dehalococcoidia bacterium
GCCATGATGAATCTTTTGCGGGGCAGAACTTCGTCGCCCATTAGCATACGAAAAGCCTCGTCTGCGGCTATGGCATCCTCTACCTGTACGTTGAGCAGGGTTCTGTTGTCTGGATTCATGGTTGTCTCCCATAGTTGCTCGGGAGTCATCTCACCCAGTCCTTTGTATCGCTGAATCTCTACTTTGTCTTCTTTTAGCTCTCTAAGCTTTTCTTCCTTCTGTTGTTCGGAGTAAAGCCAGAAGTGTTGTTTACCGGACTTAAGGCGGTAAAGGGGTGGTTGGGCAATGTAGAGGTAGCCCTGGTTAATTAGCTCTGTCATATGGCGGAAGAAGAAGGTGAGGAGCAAAGTACGAATATGGGCGCCGTCAACATCGGCATCGGTCATGATAATTACTCTATGGTAGCGAAGTTTAGAGCTATCAAACTGGTCGTCACTATTTGCCTTTAACGCTGTGACAATGGCTCTTAGCTCTTCATGTACTATAATCTTTTCTTTGCTGGCCTTCTCCACGTTAAGTATTTTACCTCTCAGAGGGAGAATAGCTTGAAAACGGCGGTCTCGTCCTTGTTTAGCCGAGCCGCCGGCTGAGGGCCCTTCAACCAAATAAAGCTCGCATTGTGCCGGGTCTTTATCAGAGCAATCAGCCAGTTTCCCCGGTAGGGTGGATGTTTCGAATCCAATCTTCTTTAAGACGAGGTCGCGAGCTTTACGTGCCGCCTCTCTGGCTTTGGCGGCGGTGAGGCACTTCTCCATAATTGACTTTGCCTCGCTAGGGTGTTGCTCGAGGTACAGGGACAAGCTGCTTGCTACAGCAGATTCAACATGAGTTTTTACCTCGGGATTTCCCAGCCTTGCCTTAGTTTGCCCCTCAAACTGGGGCTGGGGCAGTTTTACACTGATAATTACCACTGCCCCTTCACGCACATCTTCCCCGGTTAAGTTGGGATCGGTATCCTTTAAAAACTTACTGCTCCGGGCATAATCATTTAAGACCCGGGTTAGTGCTGAGCGGAAACCGGTAAGGTGGCTGCCCCCGTCTCTGGTATTGACACAGTTGGCGAAGGTGAGAAGCGATTCTGTAAAGCTCTCGTTGTATTGCAGAGCCGCTTCAATTATGGTGCTATCCACCATAGTGGAGATATAGATAGGGTCGGGATGAATGACATCTCTATTTCTATTGAGGCGGCGGATAAAACTGGCTATTCCCCCATCGAAGTAGAACGCTTTCTCTTGATTGTGTCTATCGTCTTTAATGGCTATTTCCACCCCTTTATTCAGGTAAGCTAGCTCCCTTAATCGCTGGCAGGCCATGTCGAAATCGTAGTCAATGCTCTCGAATATTTCCGTGTCAGCGAGGTAGGTAATTGAGGTGCCCGTGTCCTCGGTATCGCCAGCAATTTCTATTTCGCTTTGGGGAATCCCCTGCTGATATTCATGCCGGTAGATTTTTCCCTCACGTTTAACCTCAACTTTAAGCCAGGAGGATAATGCATTTACGACCGAAGCGCCGACACCGTGGAGTCCACTGGATACACCATAGACGTAATTGCTGAACTTGGCTCCGGCGTGCAGGCGAGTCAGGACTGCTTCCAGGGCTGTGATATCTTGTCCCGGGATAGTTTCTGTGGGGATACCCCGTCCATTGTCGGTTACAGTTACGCTGTTATCCTCATGTATTGTTACTTCAATTCGGCTGCAGCAGCCAGCCATGGCTTCGTCTATGCTGTTGTATACTATCTCGTACAGGATTTGGTGTAGTCCGTACTTATCGGTACCGCCGATGTACATGCCTGGCCGCAGGCGTACGGCTTTGAGTTCGTCTAAAATTTGGATATCTTGCGCGGTATACTCGCGGTCTGCGTTGTTATTCATGGCGTTCTGGGGCAAAAAGCAAAATGTTGACTAAGGACGGAAAATAATTCAGGTTTTCATCTGTGGTCATTAATGATGACAATGCGTCTATATTATACCATATCTTGAACTGTAGGTGTTACTTTTAATCGTGTTTAATTATTCCGGCTATTTCAGCCACAGGGATGGTTTTTTGTTCCCCGCTCTTCATATCTCGCAATATTACATTCTGGTTGCTGATCTCTTGCTCGCCGAGAATGAGGGCGTAGGCAGCACCCAGGGAATTAGCTTGTCTCATCTGGCCTCTCAGGCTCTTATCACCTGTGGCCGTGATAATCGCAATCCCGGCTTTTCGTAGAGCCGAGGCGATCTTCATCGCTTCAACCTTGGCTTCTTCCCCCAGGTAGGCGATGAAAGCATCAGGCTTGGGCGATTCTGGAATCTCTGTTTTCTGTTCTTTTAGATTCAATATTATTCTTTCCAGCCCGGTTGCAAATCCCACCGCGGGAGTTGGGTTTCCCCCAAGTTCCTCGATGAGGTCATCGTAGCGCCCACCTCCGCCGAGCGTGCTTTGCCCTCCTGTATTTCGAGGTTCAACCTCGAACACTGTTCTGGTGTAATAATCCAGGCCACGGACCAATCTATGATTCAATTGGAAGGGGATGCCCGTTGCCCTTAAATACTTTTGAACGCTTTGAAAGTGGAGTTGGCATTCGGGGCACAGATAATCGGAAATCTTCGGTGCGGTTTTCGCTATCTCTTGGCAAGATTTCTTCTTACAATCGAGCAGACGTAGAGGGTTCTTGACCAGCCTGACTTTGCAGTCAGGGCAAAGACGGTCTGTGTAACTTGAATAATGCTGTTTCAGTACTTCTAAATATCCGGGGCGACAAACCTTGCAACCAATGCTATTGAGTTGAATAGAAAGTTGAGAGAGCCCTAGCGAATAGAAGAATTGCTGTGCCATTTCAATGACTTCAGCATCAAGGGCGGGGTCAGCCTCCCCTAAAGCCTCAAAACCAAATTGGTGATGCTGGCGGTACCTCCCAAATTGTGGACGCTCGTACCTGAAGGCTGGGCCAATGTAATAAAGCTTCACAGGCTGAACTAAGTTAAATAATCCGTGCTCTAGATAAGCTCGGCAGACTGGCGCTGTTACCTCTGCCCTTAAAGCCAATTTCTGTCCGCTTTTATCTTCGAATATATACATTTCCTTGTCGATGATATCTGTCCCGCCGGCCACAGTTTTAATGAAAAGCTGCGCATCTTCGAATATCGGCGTGCTCAGTGGCTGGTAGCCATATAGCTGGCATAAGGAACTAGCTCTTTCCTCTACGTATTTCCAGTAGACATGCTCTTGTGGCAGGATGTCGAATGTCCCCCGAGGTGCTTTATGCAAAGAAATCCTCCTAGTCTACCTTGTAGTTTACCATATTGTAACTATTCAGCCTGTCATTGTCATCATGAGGGAAGCGCAGGATCTTGTTCTTCGTAATTTGCGTTACCTCTACTGTTGCCGTATTATGAATTAGATGGAAGTCAATGCGCTTATAGAACACGCTAGCACTTACCTGCCTGATGATAAAGTAGCTCTGGTTAAAGCGGCGTACGAATTCGCTGCAGGAGCTCATGAGGGGCAATTGCGTAAAACAGGAGAGCCTTTTTTAGAACATCCTTTGACTACAGCCATGACTTTGGTTGAATTCCACCTTGATGCTGAAACCTTAGCTGCAGCCTTGTTGCACGATGTTACTGAGGATTGTGGTGTACCGTTAGGTGACATCGAGGCCAACTTTGGTTCACAGGTAGGTAAGCTTGTTGATGGAGTTACCAAGCTAGACAAGCTTACAAACCGAGCTCAAACGAAAGAAGCAAAGCCGAAGGTTCAGGCGGAAAACTTGCGGAAAATGCTCTTGGCTACGGCTGAAGACTTACGGGTGGTTCTTATCAAATTGGCAGACAGGTTACATAACATGCGTACACTGGGTGCTTTACCGGCAGAGAAACGGCGTGCTATCGCTCAGGAGACCCTGGAGATATATGCTCCCCTGGCGCACCGTTTAGGCGTGAGGGAGATGAAATGGCAATTAGAGGATTTAGCTTTTCGCTATCTGAAGCCACGTGTGTACCATCGGATTGCTCATTTGGTAGCTGGCAAACGGGCCGAGCGCGAAGGCTTCATAGATGAAGCTAGTAAGATACTTTGCCAGGAATTAGATAAGGTTGAGATAAAAGCCAAGGTTTATGGCCGGCCAAAACATATTTACAGCATATATCAAAAGATGGGCAAGTATGATGCGCAGGGTAAGAATTTTGGGGATATTCATGACCTTTTCGCCTTACGTGTGCTGGTGGACTCGGTTTCAGATTGTTATAAGGCATTGGGGGTAATTCATAATTTTTGGCGCCCTATTCCTGAAGAGTTTGACGATTTTATTGCTAGTTCCAAGGATAATGGCTATCAAGCTTTGCATACTACAGTAATGTGTCAAGATACAAGACCACTGGAAATACAAATTCGGACCCATGATATGCATAGAGTCAACGAATATGGGGTGGCTGCTCACTGGCTCTATAAAGAAGGCAAGGTAGGCGGGCAGTTTAAGGATGAAATGGCTTGGTTGCGGCAGCTTGGTGATTGGAGAGAAGAGCTTGATAGTGAGGAATTTCTGGAGTCTGTTAAAACCGATGTTCTTGTCGCTCGCGTGTTTGTTTATACTCCTAAAGGGGAGATAAAAGAGTTGCCCAAGGGCGCCACTCCTCTAGATTTCGCCTTTCGCATTCATACGGACCTGGGCTATAGGTGTATTGGAGCGAAAGTGAATGGCAAGCTTGAACCCTTGAATTATACTCTTAAGAATGGTGACGTGGTGGAGATTATGGCCAGCAAAGCAGATAAGGGCCCGAGTCTGGACTGGCTTAATCCCGAGCTTGGCTATCTTAAGACGTCTCCCGCGCGAAGCAAAGTCCGGCAGTGGTTTAACAAGCAGGAACGAAGTAAATCTGTTGAACATGGCAAGCAAATTTGGGATAAGGAACTTAAAAGGTTAGGCATTGGTTTACCTGGTGCAGATGAAGTAGCGCGTCTACTTGACTATGACGACGCGGACGACCTTTTTGCTGCCTTGGGCAGTGGCAGCATCAATTCCTCTCAAATAATGCTTAAACTAAGCGGAGAATTGGAATCGACTGGAGAGGGGGTCGAGGTTCTGCCTCGGCGAAAGGCCAGCCCTGTAAGTATTAATGTGTTGGGTGTAGGAGATTTGCTTACTCGTTTGGCGAATTGCTGTCATCCCTTGCCCGGGGATAAAATTATTGGGTATATTACTCAAGGCCGGGGTATTACTGTGCACCGAAGGGATTGCCCTAATATAATCAATGAACAAGAGAAAGAAAGGTTGGTCAAAGTAGATTGGGGCGATGTGGCACAGGTTTACCCCGTGATGATTCAGGTTGATGCTTGGGATAGAGTTGGCCTTATTCGAGATATTAGTGCTATTATAGCGGAGGAAGGCGTAAACCTTGACGAGGCAAGCATGGGCAACCATAATGATGGTGGTGTCTCATTGTGTTTTACCTTAGAGGTAAAAGGTGCTGCCCAGCTAAGTAAAATAATGTCTAGAATTTATTCGGTATGGAACGTAGTAAGTGTAACTAGAAAGGGGGAAATAAGTGTCACCTAGCAGACAGAGTAACAAAGTAGCAAGGACAGCGGAGAGAAAAAGGTTGCGGAATCGCTTAGTGCGCAGTAGTGCTAAGACTCATATAGCTAAAGCGAGAAGTTCAATTGATGCCGGGGAAGAATCGGCACACGAGAAAACAACGCTGGCTGTGAGTGGTATAGATAAAGCAGTAAGCAAGGGGATTATTCATAGAAACAAAGGCGCCAGACTTAAGTCTCGCTTAATAAAAAAACTAAATAAGAAATAATCCACTGGTAACCGATGACTATTAAGTCTCTTTCGCCAAAGCAAGGACGAATTATCAGCTTTGTCACCGAATTTTTGCATGATAAAGGTTATCCGCCTACTATTAGAGATATCGCTGCTGGATGTGGGATAAGTTCCACATCGGTCGTAGCTTATAACCTGGACAAATTAGCACAAGCAGGATATATTCGCCGCCATAGTGACATATCTCGCGGAATTCAATTCTTAACCCCGCAGGAAAATGGAAGGAAGTCAGTTCGTGTTCCCATAGTCGGTGTGATAGCTGCTGGTGAGCCTATTCCCGTGCCTGACACAGGAACTAGCGTTCCCAATGAGGGATTGGAAGTCAGCGAGGAATTGGTTCGAGGCAAGCAAGATGTTTATGCCCTTCGGGTAAAAGGAAATTCCATGTTGGATGCATTGATAGGGGATGGAGACATAGTTTTGATGGACTATGGGAACAGTGCTG
The DNA here is from genome assembly GCA_036448835.1 of Dehalococcoidia bacterium. Classification (GTDB taxonomy): domain Bacteria; phylum Chloroflexota; class Dehalococcoidia; order GIF9; family AB-539-J10; genus RBG-13-51-36. Next base: position 6,252 of record JAZFXR010000012.1, read on the forward strand.
AGAATGGCGATATGGTGGCAGTCTGGCTTAAGGAAGAGCAAGAGGTAACACTTAAGAGGTTTTTCCCTGAGCCAAATCGTATCCGCCTCGAGCCAGCAAATAGTCAGATGAAGCCTATTTATACTACTCCGGATAATGTTGAGATCCAGGGTAAGGTGGTGGCTGTGATACGGCATATACCATAGGTGTTAAAAAATGCTGTTCCAATTCCAATCGGTGGGACAAGCCCTGTTCACTCAAGGATTGGTTTCTCCACAGGGTGGTAATCTCAGCGTCAAACTTGGAGAGCATCTAGTTATTACCCATCGGGGCAGTCTGTTGGGCTCCATTCAAGAAGGGGATTTGGTGGAGACCGGAATAAGTAAGAACAATCGGGCTACACCCCTGGCTTCAAAGGAACTGGAAGTTCATCGCTGTATCTACAAAAATACCTCGGCATTGGCAGTGGTTCATGCCCATCCGCCCTACGCTGTTGCTTTGTCATTCCTGGAAAAAGAAATTGTGCCCCCCGATCTAGAAGGGCAGGCTTTGTTGTCTAAAGTGCCTATCTTAAGTGCAGAAATGGCGATGAACGCCGGAGAACTTGCCGATGAGATAGCCAGGTTAATGGGAGAGCACAG
>JAZFXR010000013.1:0-5000 GCA_036448835.1 Dehalococcoidia bacterium
TTTAGCCACCTCTGGAGCAGAACATAAGCAGCAACGACAGCTATTGATGACGCAAGATGACCAATCCCTATAACAAGCGAACTCAAGAGTGCGTTGGGAATGGGATTTCTCTTCCTCATGGAATACAGCACTGCTACTGGCCAACCATGTCCTGGTTCAAAGCCATGCAGTAATCCTACGATCACTACGCTAATATACGCTGGATTAAACACTTGCTCCTATTATCTTAATTCGAGTTGGCTGAAGTCTATTCTGGTGTGAATATGCCGTACCGTCTTCCTATGCCCGATGTTCTGTGTGGATTTTACCACCGCAATCGCCCTGTGGGGAAGGTCAGGGAAGAGTAAGAAAGAGTGCTAATCTGGGGGGAAATGTAACGTGTGTTCATCTATAATGGCCAGATAGCTAAGTAAGTAATTGGCATCTTTAGCTCCTGTTTGCTAGAGCATTTCTCAGAAAGGAGGCAAGCGGTCGCTCCCTTTTCCACAAGCTATATGGGGTTCAGGTGGGAGGTTCAAATCCTCTGACCCCGACTTTGGAAATGAAGTGGTCAGGCCACCTGAGTGGCCCAAAAAGCCAAATGTGGCTAAATATGGTCTAAGCATGTCTATCTCTACGTTCGAAGAAAATCGCCAATCCCACTACCACCACCGCTATAATCCCGCCGATTAGCGGCCAGTTGATTGGTGATACCACAAGTCCCAGGTTCCATTCGGCAAGCGCGCTATCATCGTCAAGGCCCGCGGCGACCACAGTGCCACGAGCCTTAAGCCCCACTGTGTGAGCGTAATCTGCCGCGACCTGGGTGATATCCGTCCAGCTGCCGACATCACATTGCCCGAACTCATTGTTTCCGGCGGCAACCACGGTGCCACCGGCCTTAAGCCCCACGGTGTGAGCGTAGCCTGCGGCGACCTGGGTGATATCCGTCCAGTTGCCGACATCACGCTGCCCGAACTCGTTGTTTCCGACGGCAACTACTGTGCCGTCGGTTTTGAGCCCCAACGTGTGAATGTAGCCTGCGGCGACCTGGGTGATATCCGTCCAGTTGCCGACATCACACTGCCCGAACTCGTTGTTTCCGACGGCAACTACTGTGCCGTCGGTTTTGAGCCCCAACGTGTGAATGTAGCTTGCAGCGACTTGGGTGATATCCGTCCAGTTACCGACCTCACACTGCCCGAACTCGTTGTTTCCAACGGCAACTGCGGTGCCGCCGGTCTTAAGCCCCACGGTGTGAACGTAACCTGCAGCGATTTGGGTGATATCCGTCCAGTTGCCGACATCACACTGCCCGAACTCGTTCCATCCCGCGGCGACCACGGTGCCGTCGGTCTTAACGCCCACCGTGTGAGCGGCGCCTGCGGCGACCTGGGTGATACCCGTCCAGTTGCCGACATCACACTGCCCGGACTCATTGTTTCCGACAGCGACCACAGTACCGTCGGTCTCAACCCCCACCGTGTGAGCGTAGCCTGCCGCGACCATGGGCGTCACCTGCCCTTGAGCCAAAACAGAAGCCGTATTCAGTACCGAAGCAGGAAGAATCAGGGTGAAGATCAAAGCGATATAGAGCAGAGCTGGTAAGAGGATTCTTCTATTTTTCATTGCTACGCCTCCCTTGTTCACTCTTCTATTATTGATGCATGGGTTAGATAATAATATAATGCTACGAGAAAGGAGGCAAGCGGTTGCCGCCTTTTCTACTAGCCATACGGGGTTCAGGTGGTCGGAGGGTCAAATCCTCTCACCCCGATTTTGCTTTGCGAATTAAAGTAATCAGACCACCGAACATCGCAGCAAGACTTCCGTAGATATCCTTTCTTATAGACAAACACTGGAAGCCGGTATTTGGCGTTTCTCTATTCTCTTTCAGGAATATTAAATCGGAGTCCACGGAGGCGGGATAGGCAGGTTGTCAGAAAAGCGCAGCCAGTAATATTCATCGAGGTACTTAACCAGCGACTTATGACAGCCTTGGCTCGCGTAACCAAGCTTCTCTGATATAAATTCCTCAGGTGTGCCTTTATATCCTCGCTCTTGAAAATCCCTGGTCACTTGCTTCGCACTATCCTGTAGAGCTTTAACCCATGTAATAACTGCGATGCTACCATCCGGAAGTCGAAAGTGAGAAGAAATATCCAGATTTAATAATACGAGCAGCTTGTCGTTCAACAGGTGGGCGATTTTGGATACGCCAGTGACCCAGAGACCGGGAACGGAATACAAGGCAACATATATCCTGTCTATCCTATCAGCTATAGCAGGATTGGAAAGATCAGAATCAAGCAACGTTAATCCTTGCATGGCTGATATATCAGGCTGCAGCTCAATAATGATTTCCAAAAGCCGATCAGCCAATTTATGCTCAATGAGCACGTCATAATTACTAATATTCACATAATCCAGGAGGACCTTTTGCTCAAACTCCGATGCCGTGATGCCACGCGGTGTTTGTCGTAGCTTTTCTATGAAGGGCGTGTCGCCCAGGATTTTGCAGTACTTCCTGTCTGCAATTGACCTATAGTAGAAACAGACTGCTGCCCATGCAACATCATTGAAACTTACTTTCGTATTTACGTCACCCATTGTTGCTCTTACTGCGCATTAATGCCAAGAATAATCTTAATGTTAAATGCCCCATACGTCAATCACCATGTTAATATCCATTGGCATGATTTATTCGTAAACAGATGGCACGTGCGGATTGGAGCGAGCACTGAGGCATAGGAAGATTCCGAGGGCGTAACCCTTTGTTTTGGTGTCATTGGGGAACAATAAGCCGGAGTGTGGCTTCCGGATAAGCCTTACGGTTTCTACATTGATTTCCTCCTCAGTTTCCGATTTGATTACTGCCTTTGTTCACCGTTTGTCTCGGCCAGTTTCCAGCCTGAGAGGGGTTGAGTGTCCATAGACTGGGGTACGTGCCAACCAAGATGTCTTGGCAAATTATACATCTTTTATCTTCAGCAATATCTTATTGATATTTGGGGGAATCACCAGTAGAGTAGCACTTGAGGTTAGCCAGACATATCACATAAAATACAGGGACAGTTATGTTTTCGGGAACTTACAAAAAATTCATCTGGGCTGGTGTGATCCTGTTAGCCATTCTATTGATAGGCACAGTCGGTTACTGGTTCATTGGCGGCAGACAATACTCATTTGTGGACACTCTATACATGACTATCATCACTATTTCCACAATCGGCTTTGGGGAAATCATTGACCTGTCGGGTAATAACGCCGGCAGGATATTCACCATATTCATTGCCATTTCCGGAGTTGGCGTCCTGTTATACTGTATTACCAATCTTACCGCTCTCGTGGTGGAAGGGAAGCTAACAGAATCATTCAGGAGGAGAAGAATGGAGAAAGCAGCCAGTAATCTTAGAGACCACTATATTGTATGCGGCCTGGGTTCGGTGGGCTTCTACATAGTTGACGAACTACACGCCACTAAAAGACCCCATGTACTTGTAGATGCTGACAAAAGGAATATAGAGAGATGCCTGGAATTGTTTCAGGACGAGGTCTTTATAGTGGGAGATGCTACTGACAGCGACATCCTCTTAAAGGCCAGCATAGAGAAGGCCAAGGGACTTTTCGCTGTAACTGGAGCCGATAACCAGAATCTGGTAATAAGTTTGACTGCAAAGCAGCTTAATCCCAACCTGAGGGTAGTAGCCCAGTGCAAGGAGACAAAAAACATCCAGAAGATGAAAAAGGCTGGTGCTGATGCTATAGTTTCCCCTACCTCTATTGGCGGCCTGAGAATGGCCTCCGAAATGGTGAGACCCACAGTGGTATCATTTCTGGACACCATGTTGCGGGATAGAGAAAGACATCTGCGGATTGAAGAACTACCGGTACCCGGCTCATTTGTAGGCAAACCTCTATCAGTGTTAAACCTGAAGAGACACCCCCATGTCCTGCTGCTGGCTGTCAAAACAGGGGAGGACTGGGTTTATAATCCGGCAGAAGATTATATCTTTGCGCCTGACAGTGCTTTAGTCTTCATGACTACACCCGAAGGAAGAGAGGAACTGGCTGGATTGCTTAAGGAATAAATGATACAACCATGAGGTGATTTTAATGATTATAAGATTCCTGGGGACACATAATGCAGAGTCTAAGAACACTAGGCTCGTATCTTTCCTCATTGATGATGTTATAGCTGTAGATGCCGGGAGCCTGGTTTCAGAACTAACCTTCTCAGAGCAGGAGAAGATAAGGGCGATATTGCTTTCCCACGGTCACTATGACCATATCAAGGGGGTCCCTGCTTTTGCCTTCAACAATTCCGACCGTACTACCAAAGTCATCGCTACCCAGAAAACGCTTGACATTCTCTCGTCCCACCTCATTGATGGCGTTGTCTATCCTGAATTCACCAGCGAGGCTTCATTCTTACGAAAGGCAATACTTAAACTGGTCCCGCTGGAACCTTTCAAACCGCGAAATGTAGAGGGCTATAAGGTCAGGGCAGTGCCGGTGCAACATAACCTTGATGGTGTAGGTTTTGAAATAACTTCTGAAAATAGAACCTTATTTTACACGGGTGATACCGGTCCCGGGCTTTCCTCCGTATGGGGTAACATATCCCCGCAGCTCATAATAACCGATTTAACCTGGCCCGATAGCCTGGCTAGTGCAGCTAAAGATGCTGGTCATCTTTGTCCAGGGATGCTCAAGGAGGAACTGATTGAGTTCCGTCGAATGAATGATTATTTGCCAAGGGTGACTGCAATTCACGTGAGTCCAGAACATGAGCCTGAGATAGAAAGAGAAGTCAGAGAAATAGCCGAGTCGCTGGGAATATCGATTGACATTGCTCACGAGGGTGAGAAGCTTATCCTATAGTAGAAACGCACAGCTATCAATGACACACAGGTTATCTGAGAATAGAAAAGGCGACTTTTATTAATGGATTGTTTCTCTTAATCTTAGGCTTCTGTCCAGTAACCGAAGGCCGATCCAAGCTTGTCCTGCGGTTTTCT
>JAZFXR010000014.1:0-11412 GCA_036448835.1 Dehalococcoidia bacterium
TTTTCAGGAAGGCTTTAGTTCTCCTAGTTAGTTCTCTATTCTCTTCGGATAGTACAGGGGTACTTTCTAGTCAATTAATATAATCATCAACCTGATTACCATCCTACTCCCCAAATCTGATTTTATATTATATACTATCTTCTCGCCTGTATGGTGAATAAACAGGGAGCACTTATTTACGAGGGAAATGGGCAATGAGGAATTGGAATGAAGACCTTCCACCACTCGCTAGAGAAAGACTAGCCAGGATCGGTGAGTTGACGGCAGAGGAAAAGGAGAAGATGGTAGACGATGAGAAGGTGAATTCTCTGCTCTCAGAATTTTACCTCGGCCAGATCGACTCAGATAACCTGTGGAAGAAGTTAAAGGAAGAAAGCAAGCCATCCCTTCTTAGAGAAGCTCAGGTGAGATTGATAGATTCGCTCAGTTTTGGGAGTACTCCAATTGAACTACAAAGGAAACGGGACGGAATTTTAGCTATAGAGACGCTAAAGGAAGAGCAGAATACCTCTACCGTTGAACTGAATTTAAGCCTGATGGAGGACTTACAAAAGAGGTATAAAGCAGAAATAGAGCAAGCCTACGGCAGCATAAAGGACGAAGTGGAAAGAAATCCTCAACTAAGGGTAAAACAGGTTCAACAAGGACAAGACCCCATGATGGTCCAACTGAGTATTGATGAGGCGATAAAGCAGCTTCCTCAATGGAGAGATTTTCTCTCTGAGCAAGAAAAAAGATACAGCCAGGAGTTTACCAAACTGATGGAGAAATTAAAGAGAGAGTTGAAATAAAGGACTATAAGCCTGTGGTTACAGCGACTGCGTTTTGCTTACTGTCAGAAAGGCTAACAGAGACCTCTTTTTAGTTTAATTCTGCTGCTTCATTCAAAGCTTGTCAGTAAAGTTTGACCGAGGGTCTTTCATCGTCGCCAGTGAGAATCTCGATTTTACGCCATCTGATACCTATCCCACATATTCCCAAGACTTTCATCACGGCTTCTTTGGCAGCAAATCTAGATGCTAGGGATGAGAATCTATCCTGGCAAGCCCTGAGCTCCGTTTCGGTATGAATCCAATTCAGAAAACGTTCTCTCCCTCGTTTGATTGCTGATTCAACACGCTCTATCTCTACAATATCAACACCAGCAGATGGCATTTCCTCTCCTTGTCGGCGCACCTCTATTTTTCCTTGTGCTTACTATATGTCGCTATACAGCTCAAACTCGTAGGGGTGTGGTCTAGCCTGTAGTGGATTTACTTCCTTATTCAGCTTGTATTCAATCCAAGCATCTATCAAATCCTCGGTAAACACTTCACCTTTCAATAAAAAGTCATGGTCGTCTTTTAGTGCATCTAAGGCATCCTGCAAAGAACTGGGTAAGGCCTTAATATTAGCTCGCTCTTGCTCTGGCATTTCGGCAATATCTATATCAAAGGGGCCAAATCCTTCGGCAGCTGGGTCTATCTGATTCTCAATCCCATCAAGACCAGCCATCAGCATAGCTGATAGAGCTAGATAGGGATTGCATGTTGCATCCGGCGGGCGGAATTCTATTCTTACTCTTTGTTTATTAACGTCATACATAGGTATACGCACTGCTGCTGTCCTGTTTCCCGCAGCAAAGAAAAGATTCACCGGGGCTTCATAGCCAGGGATAAGCCTTTTATAGGAGTTGGTGCTAGGATTAGTAAATGCCAGAAGTGCTGGACCATGTTTCAATAAGCCGCCAATGTAACTTAAGGCCAACTGGCTCAGACTAGCATAGCCGTCTTTATCGTAGAAGAGTGAAATATGGCCATTAGATAAATATTGGTGAACATGCATACCGTTTCCAGCTTGCTGGTAAAGAGGCTTAGGCATGAAGGTGGCAACTTTACCACTCTGGTGGGCAATATTCTTGATTAGATATTTCATCAGCATCACTGCATCGGCTGACTTCAGTAAAGTATCGTGTAGCACCTCTATCTCCACTTGGGCTACCCCTACCTCGTGATGGTGATACTTCACTGGTATATCAGATTCTTCTATAAACTTGACTAACTTCGACCTTAGGTTGAACGTGCTGTCTGCAGGTGGGACGCCGTGATATCCTGCCTGTGTGGGGAACTTATATCCCAGATTTGGGTTCTCTTGTCTTCCTGTGTTCCAAAAAGCTTCAACCGAATCGAGATAGTAAGATGCCTGGTTTATGCCTGAGGTATATCTAAGCTCATCAAAGACATAGAACTCAAGCTCTGGGCTAAAGAGAGCGATCCTTTTCTGGGTTGAGGCCAAATACTGCTCTGCTTTCTTGGCAACATTGCGTGGATATCTCAGGTACGGTGTTCCATCAGGCTCGAAGATATCACATACTACGCTGAGCGTCTTAAGGTCATGAAAGGGGTCAATGATGAGAGAAGTATTGTCTGGTATTATTTTCATGTCTCCGTATGAAACCTTCTTATAACCGGGATAGCTAGAGGCATCCATCCCGATACCATCAGTGAACGTCGACTTACTCAACTGACTTGTGGGGATAGTTATGTGATGCCAGCGACCGCATAGGTCAAGAACCTTGAGGTCCACCATTTCGATACTCTGAGCCTTAACAAACTTTAGTACTTCTTCATTCGTAAGAATCATCTTTGCCTCCTATTAGCGGAATTTGTGTGATCTTTGGTGTTACCGGTAACTCGCCCTGTCTTGGTCTCTAACACGCATCAATTCTACTGATTCTTGGAGTAATTGGTCGCTATGAAACCATAAGTTACACTGGAAGTCAACTCGGTAACACTCCTCTCGCCCCGATTTGTGTGCCTGTCCGGCTGAGTCTGTTACTCTGACATATGGCTTACTCAGTGTGAGAGTACAATGCCCAAGACTGCAGATGTCGCGCTACACATTGATTTTCACTTGAAGGGATCCCACCGAACTGTCTGTTTCTCATATGCCGGCGGAAATAGCTTCAAGAACTCGTCGTAGTAGAGTAGTTCTTTGAACGTGGCGAATGGCATGCCATAAGCGGACTTCGGACGGCTCTTTATCTCTTCAGGGTCGACTATCTTGGATACCAGCCTGTCCATGACGTTATCTGTGCCGACCCCCATTGCAAACCTGAGTTTCTCACGATCTGCAATCTTCTCAGGAAGCATATCGCGGAAGGCCTCACGGAGAATGAACTTTTCTATTTGCTGCTCACCGTAAATCTTCCATGCCATCGGTATCTTCTTGGCGAAAGCGACAATCCTGGCGTCTAGGAATGGTGTCTGATACACCACGGCTTTCGCCATCCAGCCCCGGTCGAGGCGCCTCAGAGCGGTGTTGTAAGAGATGTCCAGCAACCTCTGGGCCAGCTGCTCCCGGTGTGTGTCACTGGTCACTTTTGGATTTTTTAGAACCATGCGGTATCCACCAAATAGTTCATCGGCCCCTTCACCAACGAGAATAGCATCGGTGTATTCCTTTGCCATACGCGCAACATAATAATTGGAGATAATGCCGGATATGCAGTCCTCGTCAAAGCTCTCAAGATGCCAAACTAGCCGGGGAATAAAATCGCAAATATCGGCATCGGTTATCCGGTAGATGTGATGATGATGCTCCAGACCGAGGAATTGAGCCATTAGTACCGCATTCTCTAGGTCGGGACCGGGTGCGTTGTCAATAGTTACGGTGAACAGGTGCAGGTCCGGATCGTACTCCTTGGCGATGGCGGCTATAATAGAGCTGTCCAGACCACCGCTCAACGAGACGCCCCGTACGCCTGGCATTCTTTTCTGCACTGCTTCTATGAGGAATTGACGGAGGGTTATAGCTGCTTCTTTTATGGTTCCCGGCTCAGGCACGCCAGGAACAAAAGGCTCAAATGGCTTCAGTCCTTCATTGGTGCTGTAGATGTGGCCAGGGGGCAACTCATTAACGTCAAAACGAATGCGGTCGATCAGTCCTTTCATTTCGCTGCTGAAGCACAACAAGCCGTGTTCCGACCCGTAGAAGAGAGGTCTGGCACCCACAGGATCCCGTGCCAGGATTACTTCGCCTGCGTCAACGATAGCGCACGTGTAGCTTCCCTCGAGCAGGGAGAAACACCCTCTGCCATGTTTCTCGTAGAACTCCTTAAATAGCTCAACATCATGCTGGCCCGTGGCTCTTTCGTTAAACAACTCTCCATCAAAAACGATGAAAGGAGGTCTTGAGAGCGAGGTGCAGCAGGTTCTCTCCGGTATCAGATTGACTTCGTTGGCGCCCAGAGCACCGTGGCGGTCAGGTAGTGTCCGAACGACCACATTGTCTGGACCACGGTACCACATCCGCTCCAGCATCTTGCCAACTTGTTGCCCGCCCGCCTCCAGCACGTCTCCGTTCAGTGAGAAAATTCCCGCTATACTTGCCATACAACACTCCTTTGTCGTAAATATTCCTGCTGTCTGTGAATTCGCATTAGTTTGTCTGTTCGTATGAATCGAGCACTTTCACTGCAGCGAAGGCATCAACACAGTAGGCATCAGCACCTATCTCCTGAGCAAACTCATCAGAGACAGCGGCGCCACCAATAAGCACTTTTACACGGCTTCGGACATTGTTTTCCTCGAGAGCCTTAATCACCACGCCCATTTCAGTCATGGTCGTAGTGAGCAGGGCTGATAGTCCCAGATATCCGGGTTTTTCTTTCTGCACGAACTCGACAACTTTCTCGGTGGGCACGTCTGTTCCCAGGTCATGCACCTCGTAACCAGCTCCTTTCAACAGGATAGCCACGATGTTCTTGCCGATATCGTGAATATCCCCCTTTACCGTGGCGATGGCGAATTTTCCTTTAGTCTCCACGTTTGATGATGCCAGTATTGGCTTCAGGATATCCATCGCTGTACCTACTGCTTCGGCTGAGGCGAGCATGTCGGGAATGAAGTACTCTTTGGTAGAAAATTTCTCGCCGACTACCTGCATCCCTGCAGTCAAACCCTCGGCTATTATCACCTGGGGGAAGATATTACTCTCAAGAGCTTGTTGCACGAGTTCCACCACGCCGGGTGTCCCAGCAAGGCTGTCATCTATCCCCACATCGTCCTGCGTCTTTCTTCCCTGTATCACATTCTCTTTAATTGTCGCAATTATATCCTTGCTCATTACTAACTCCTGTTTTCATAAATATTAAGTCTCGGTAATATACCGGGAATTTCTTCGAATATTCTGTTAGTTGTCTCCCGATCGATGTGTTCCACAGGTCTTGCCAGCAATTCCTTCATTCGTTCATAGGCAAGCTCGAAAACATCATCCGCCTCACCAGTTCCCTCAAAGGGATATACCCCGGATATTTCCCCACTGCGCAACACAGGACGAATATGGGCTATATACAATTTTTGTGGCGTAGCCACCACCTCCTGCATCTGTTTCAACATTGCCTCTAGCTCCGGCTGGTCAATCTGCGGCTGTCTTAAGAAAAACTCTATCATCTTGAAATGGGCATCGTCTAAGACCGCCTGGAGCAGACAAAAGATAGAATTACAGTCCAGCAGTCCAAAGGCACAGTGCAGGAACTGAGGTCCTGACATTGTGACCACTATGTCTGAAAATAGTCTCTCTATCGATGATTGTTGTCCCGGTATCTTCGGGTCACAGACGCCCGAGGTAGAGTAGTTCGGGAGCCTGTAGAAACGCGCCATCTGGACACAGTCAATATTGTACTGACTGGTCTCGACAGAACCATAGGAATCACCCAGGGTGTCCATCCTGGCTCTGACCGGCACGCTGCCGTAGAGCACTGGAGTCCCCGGTCTTACCAGTTGCCCCAGAGTTATACCTGCCAACACCTCCGCATTTATCTGAGCGATGATACCGGCTTCCTTGATAGGTGCAGTAGTGCCCGCCTGCGGTGATGATGACACAACAATTGGCAACCCTCGGCGACATACTTTGATGAAAGTATCTGTAGTGTCCTCGACAAACTGGAGTGGGCTTTTCACCAGGCAGGTGATGAACGAGATAATGGGGTTATCTTCAAGTGCTTTTTTGCCTCCAGCGATGAGTTCTGCCATCCTCACAACGTTGTCTAGTTGTTTTAGACTGGTTAGACCGCTCATGAAGTGCTTCGTATTGTTATTGAGTGAGGCAAAAAATTTATTCACGTCTTTGTTTTCCTGGGTTATGTCGCGGTCCTGAATATTCACGGTGCGAATGTAACCGTCAACCATCTCCAGATGCTCACAAACATGGGCTGACTGGCACAGGTCATCTACTGTACCTCGTCTGGGTTTGAACTCGGGCACCCTGATCTCCTTAGTAGCGTCAGCCTTATTGATATAGATAGAAAAATCCACATCCAGCCAGATATTGGTCTCCGAGCCTGTGATTAGATATACTCTGGGCTCGTCGCCGTGCATGATCAGGGTATTATCTGGATTTCGAGCCCCCAATTTCACAGTCTTGGGAGCAGTGTCCAGTGCTTTTGATACCAGTTGCTCTGGAATCTTCACCTGCCAACTCTGGTGGTCACCAGCGATGGACTTAACCTCCGCGCCGTGACTATGGAATATATCAACTGCTTCCCGGTTGAAGCTTATTAGCCCGGGGTCAGTCAGTATTTGCATGGAAGTCTGGTGGATTAACTCCACCTGCTCCCTCGTCAATCTCTCGTACGGTCTATTAACCAGTATTCCTTTTCTTGGCACTAGATTCCCCCTTCAGATTAAAGTTCGCAGTGAATCTGTAATAGAGTGATAGCTATTCTAGTTCTCTGTGCTAGAAGCGAGAGCATCCACCACAGCTACGGCTTGAAAGCCATCTGCGCCATATCCATCTGCGCCGATACCTCTGGCAAACTCTTCCGAGACGGGTGCCCCGCCGATTATAATCTTTACCTGCTCCCTGAGCCCATTCTGCTCAAGCATTTGTATCACCTCTGCCATGCGGGCCATTGTGCTGGTGAGTAAAGCGGACAAACCCAAGAACTGTGGTTTTTCCTCTCTCACTGCATCTACAATGGCTTGAGTATTGACATTATTTCCCAGGTCTTTAACAGTATATCCTGCCCCCCGAAGCAGAATGGACACTATATTCTTGCCGATATCATGAAGGTCGTCTTTTACCGTAGCCACAATTATTGTACCTTTGGTCTTAATGTCGCTCGCAGCAAGCCGGGGCTGCAACATATCCATTGCTGCGCTTACTGCTTCGGCCGAGGCTAGCATGTCAGGAATAAAGTATTCCCCTGCTTCAAATTTTTGCCCCACAGTGTTCATGCCACCAGAGAGACCCTTGGCGATTATATCCTTAATACTCAAGTCAGAGGCGAGAGCCCTCTCGACAAGCTCGGTAACACCGGGTTGACCTACCATCCCTTCATCCATGCCTTCATCAGCTTTAGTTATCCTCCCTTGGATAACGCTTTCTTGAATCAAATTGATTATGTCCTCTGGCATTATCATCCTCCAGTTTCAGTGATTTATTAAGTTGCTTGATTTGTTGGACATCAGAACATGTTCCTCAAATTCATATTGAATCTCACGCTTTCTATTCACACTTTCAAAGTCGGTGATGGGTTCAATCTACCAAGTCACCTTTTCTGTGTGCGCGGAGGTATGCTCTACATGAAGAGTCTTTCCCTACCAGCATATCGGCTACCTTCATGAGACTCATCGCTTTGCTATCAAGCGGGTCAACAATTGCTGCATCTAAGCCAGCATAAGCGGCCATTAGCAGGAAAGCGCGGTTGACTAGCTTTCTTTTCGGTAAGCCGTATGAAATGTTGCTTAATCCCATTACTACCCTTGCATCAGGATAGCGTGATTTGATTTGCTCTATGGTCTTTAAGGTGACTAATCCCTGGCGTGTATCCACAGCGATAGGCAATACAAGCGGGTCAAATAATACCTGTTCTGTTTTTACACCCAAACTAGTTAAGTACGACATAATCCGTTCACACGCATTCAGACGCTCTTCGACGCGGGCAGGTATTCCATCTGCTCCCATGGCCAGCGCTATTACCCAGGCCTGTCGCTCGGCTACCAATGGACCGATAGATTCCAACCTCCCTGGCTCTGCAGTGACCGAGTTAATTATCAATCTCTCACCACGATATTCCTTCAGGGCAGCCGCGATTACCTCTGGAGAATCACTATCAATAGACAGTGGCTCTTCAATGGCAGCCTGGATTATTCCAACCAACCACTTGATGTCTGCTGTTGCTTTCTCTAGCACCCCATGACCGCTGCCAGCATTTACGTCGATAAAATCAGCTCCGGCTAGTGTTTGAGCCTTAGCCAGGTTTACCAGGAACTCCTCATCTCTTTTGGCAATAGCTTCAGCGACCAGGTTGTTTGATGCGTTAATATTTTCTCCGATTACAAGCATGTTTCAGGCAATTATCCCCTTGATTTGTGATAGTACTTTCTGTCTTATTGGTGTAGGGAGGCTGTGCTTCGGCTTGGTCAGAAGCTCCCTGACAATCTCCGAAGCTCTTTCCCATGTCTCCTTTCCACCTTTGCTTAGCCATTCCTCCTGGCTATCCCTGTCGCTCAGAGATGGCTGGTAATGCTCGCTGCGCATGAAGTGCCTTGTATGTCTGGCAGCCACGAAATTACCCCCCGGTCCTGCTTGCTTTATGAGGTCAAAGGCCAGAGTGTCGTCATCTACTTTGATTCCCTCTACAGCTCTCATCACCATCCCCAGTATCTCGTTGTCTATAACATACTTTTCGTAAGACACGGTCATTGCGAATTCCATAAGGCCAGCAGCATCATGTATGAAATTAGCTCCTGAAAGGGCACAGAGCAGGTTGGTCAAAGCAGACTCATAACCACTTTGAGCGTCGAGTGTTTTAGAGTCAGTCATACCACCCGTAGCATAGAAAGGAAGTTGATAGAACTGTGCCATCTGTGCACCAGCCGCGTTGAGCAAACCCATCTCAACTGAACCTGCCAGGTAATTCAGGTTTCTCAGGTCAGTATTTGTGGCGACTGAACCGAAGAGAACCGGTGTCCCTGGGTTTACAATCTGGGTAAGCATTACACCCAACAGTGTATCAACGGTCTGGACTACCAGGGTTCCAGCGAGCGTAACCGGTGAAGTGGCACCACACAATGGTTCAGCCGGACAAGCTACGGGTATGCCATTTCTGGCAATAGTCACGAGCATGTCGCCATATGTCTTGTCTATCCTTAGTGGGCTTATGATACATGCTATCATGGATATGAGGGGACGTTGGCGAAGCTTTTCAGCAGAGCCGGCAATAATTTGTGCCGTCCGTATCACTTTTTCCGCACCATCAAGTGTATAAACACCTCCCATAACATGTTTGGTGGTATTGTCTAATCCGGCGAAAAACCGGTTCACATCCACCTGTTCTAAGGGCAGTTCATTGGGATATGTCGGTAGCAGGAAAAAGTGGATGTTATCCAGTTCATCAACCAATCTGGCGATGCATCTCAGGTCTTCCAGACTTGCTTGTCTTTTTTGGTTAACAGCAGGTTCGTAGACATAAAGTGCTGTACCGCCTGTTCCGGCATACACTCGTCGCCCACCCAAAATAATATCATGTGCTTCATCCTGTCCACAGAGTCTAATTTCCGATGGCGCTGCTTCAATAAGCTCCGTGACCTTGTCCTTATTCAGCCGAACCAAGTGTTTTTCCCAATCCACTCCGGCTCCAGCTCCTTCGAAAAGCTCCAGTGCCATTTCGGACTGCACTTCAAAGCCCACCTCTTCAATCACTTGCATCGCAGTCTGGTGTATCTTCGATATGGAATCATCAGTTAGAAGTTTGAAACTACCTCCATCCAGTCCTTTGCGGGTCATTGTCCTTTTCCTTATCTCCTTCCTGGGCAATTTTGTTTCCTGCAAGTCATGCAAGGATTGTAATTCTCCACATTGGCGTTTGAAGGTCCAATACCGACAATGCCTGAAATCGACTTCTGTGGAATCATTAGACATTCCCCAGTCAATCGCACCCCCATTGTATTACCGGTTAGAGCGTAGAAGAGCATCCGTTGTTGACCGATGTTCCAATCACAATAGCCAGGACTGAAGCGTCGACTGGTGACATGCCCCTGAGCCTTGACTATCTCCCTTATTCTGGCCTGAGCAGAGCCTGCCACTTTCTCTACGGCATTGGATCCTATTGCATCCAAAACCGTTGCCTGAAGTACTAGCCCGTCTCTGGCTAGCTGAAATGACGTGTCTTCCAGGTATTTGCCTATTGTCACTAAGAATATTGCCACCTGGGTACAACGCTCTAACAACCTGGTGAGAATGCGGCTTTTAAAGATTATCGAACCTTCAATAAGGGAGATGGCGCCTCGGGCCCACTCCACATCCTTTATGACATATGAAAATAATGGGTTAATAAGGGAATGAGCATGCTCTGCGTAGTCATCAATTAAGGAAGAAATACGGGCAGACACGTTCTGGTCATCTTCATATCCTATGTACTGGCATACTTGTTTCTTATCGATTTCGATATCGACATCAACCCTATTATCAGTGGTTAACATACTAATCTAACCTCTCTTCCATTGGGTATGCTACAAGTAAATGCCGTGGCCTCGCGTAAGACGAAACCTGGGGGTATAATGCATGTTCGACCGAGGTTAATTTAGAGGAGTTTACTGAATATTAATTTCTGGTAATTTGGGCAACCCAGAAGTCAGGGTATGGATATATCTAACTTTGTATTATAAACAAGATAGGTGAACTCTTATCTGTATCTGAAAAGGTAGGTAGACAACCCCAGATTAAGCTCATCTTACTTACCTCACAACATCTCACATCCTCCTTCTGAGATTCTTTCCCCTTTCTTAATCATAGACCGAGGAGATGATAGCATAAAGCTCACCGCTCTGTCCAATTGCAATAAGATATATCTTGGTTATTGCTATGCGGAAAGCAGGTTAAACCAGAATATGGGAAGTATAGATATATACTAAAGGAACGAATATCTCGAAGAAGAGGCCGTTTAGAAATATAGTTACCTAGCAAATCACAGAACCGGATCTCCGGTCTCGTAAATTAGACAACTATAAGCGTATGAATATCCGCCAATTTCAACTCAAACCACTTTCACTGCTGTTCCGTAGGATACCATTTCGGCAGCTCCGGACATTACCATCGACGTCACAAATCTGGTACCTACTATGGCATTTGCTCCCAGTTTCTCGGCCTGCTCAATCATTCTTTGCAATGCCTCTTCCCGAGCCTGTGCTAGCATTAAGGTGTATTCTTTAACTTCACCACCAACAATATTACGCAAACCAGCCATAATGTCACGACCCATATGCCTGGCCCTGATAGTGCTGCCTCTAACCAAATCCAGGGTTTCTGTTATCTTCTTGCCCTCTATTTGCTCTGTGGTAACCACAATCATTTTTCCACCTCCTTGAATTTCTCTTTTTCTTGCTTGGATGCCCGATACCTCTCCCAACTCAGTGATGCTAGAAGAAT
>JAZFXR010000015.1:0-5265 GCA_036448835.1 Dehalococcoidia bacterium
CTTCAGGAATTAATTCAGTAGAATCAGTTACTATGTAGCTGTCCTTTATCCGGCGCCCTTGAATTGTCCGGGGAACAGTGGCTCGTGTCTTACGTCTACCGGTATGGGATATCGAACGCCGGTCTGATGGGTGGCTTCAAGTCCGCTTATAACCGGGTCAAGCCAGTCCGTCGGTATAGTAAAGGCCATCTCGCCATCCTGCACCATCGCCCAGACCCTATCGCCATTTCCCGGGAGCACTACTTTTGGCTTCCCCGTCTTGAATGTTTGCAGGACTCCTTCAGTGCAGGTCCCGCCCCGACCGCTGAATATGGACTGAACGGCCACACCCGTTTCCTGGGTGGCTCCGTGCACCAGCCGCATCACCTGAGCAGGGTTGCAGAATATCATGACCAAATCCGGGTCGATTCTAGTCCTCTCCAGCGGGGAGAAAATCACACCGGCACATTCGCCCTTGTTCAGCTTGACTTGATCTACAGCCTCCATCGTAGTCTTTGCTGCATTCTCGTTAGCAGAGTATTTCATTATCAGCATGAAATCAGTCAAGGCTTTCCTGGTCTCGGATTCAGGCTCGCCCCATCCATAAGCATAGGCCGCAACCGGACAAGTGTTATCATCGTTCGTTATTCCCACCGTCCAGCCGTACTTGCGGGCCATGGTCATACCGACGCAGAGATTTGTCTTGAATTCCATATCCCTCGAAGGACGGCGGGTCTTCTCCGGGAACTCGTCAACGCTTTCGACCAGCTTAACGGCTATAGGGAAGGTCAGGGGTCTTATGAGTCTATTAAGTGCTTCCGCTTTTTGGGTCCAGTCTGCCATGGTGTCACCTCCAAATTTCTGTAGTGCGACCCTTCAGGGTCGTGTAGCACGAGGCCAAAGCCTCGCGCTACATTCATAAACATCCTCTGGCTTATTGAGAGTAACAGTTTATAGTACACCGTCCATAGTTGGTGCCTATGTTACTCTCAAGTAAGGCTCTAATACTTCGGGGATCAATACTGTGCCATCGGCCTGCTGGTAGTTCTCCAGCACGGCGATAAGGACCCGGGGCAGAGCCAGTCCCGAGCCATTAAGCGTGTGAATAAGCTGTGGTTTGGCGCCGGGCTCGGGTCGATAGCGGATATTGGACCGCCTCGCCTGAAAGTCACCGCAATTGCTGCAAGAACTGACCTCGAGCCATTCGGCACAGCCCGGAGCCCACATTTCGATATCATAGGTTTTGCAGGCGGCAAAACCCAGGTCTCCGGTACATAATCGTACCACGCGATGAGCTATGTCCAGCCTCCGGCATATGTCCTCGGCATCGGCTACCAATTTCTCCAGCTCTTCGTCAGAACTATCGGGGTTGGTAAGCTTGTATAGCTCCACCTTATCAAACTGGTGCCCCCGCTTTATGCCCCTGGTATCCGTGCCAGCAGCCAGCTTCTCCCGACGAAAACAAGGAGTATGGGCAACATAACGAAGGGGTAATATGTCGGCACTCAGTATTTCATCACGATGAAGGTTGGTCAACGGTACCTCCGCCGTGGGTATAAACCAGAAATCATCTTCGTCGTCGTGATATAGATTATCACCGAACTTGGGCAAATTTCCCGAGCCGACCATACACTCTCGCTTCACCATAGAAGGAAGATAGATTTCTTTGTAGCCATTCTCGCGCACATGGACATCAAGCATGAATGAGATAAGTGCTCGTTGCAGATGTGCCCCTAATCCTTTGAGAACATAAAACCTGGTTCCTGCCAGCTTCACACCCCGTTGAAAATCTATTATGTCAAGTTTTTCCCCCAACTCCCAGTGAGGCAAAGGCTCGAAGGATAATTCCCTCGGTTTACCGCAGGTCCGCACCACCACATTATCGGCCGCGCCTGTCCCTAAAGGCACGCTGGGGTGAGGCATGTTGGGTAGCTCCAGCAGCAGGGAATCAAGTTCGGCCTTAGCTTCCTTGGTCTGCTGCTGCAGGGAAGATATCTGATCTCCCAATTGACGCATCTGGGCGATGAGCTGTGGCGGTCTTTCCTTGCTTTGGCCCAGTTGCTTGCTTGTCTCGTTATGGTTGGCACGGAGTCCCTCGGTCTGACGAAGCAAGTTGCGATAACGCCCCTCAATCTCAAGGATGCTATCGAGTGCAAAGCTATCACCCCTTTTTTCCAAAGACTGGCGAACAAGCTCAGGGTTTTCACGAATAAGTTTAATGTCAAGCATTGGTCTCTTCTCCTCACTCAGAGCTGGTCTTTGTCTTCAGCTGGGGGAAAAGTATGACTTCTCGAATAGATTGTTGATTTGCAAACAGCATCACCAGGCGGTCAATGCCTATTCCGAGACCCCCGGTAGGCGGCATCCCATACTCCAGAGCCTCAAGAAAATCTTCATCGGCGATCTCTATTTCCTCATCGCCTGCTTGTTCCTTTAGCTGCTGCTGAAACCTCTCCCTTTGCTCCACTGGGTCATTAAGCTCGGTGAAGGCATTGGCAACCTCCCTGCCACCAACAAAACCCTCGAATCTCTCTACGAGCCTGTTATTACCTCGCTTTTTCTTGGCCAGTGGTGACATCTCCAGAGGGTAATCGAGAAGGAAAGTTGGCTGAATAAGCTTTGGTTCAACAAAAGTGGAAAGTAATTCATCTACCAATCTACCTCGCCCCTTACTGGGGTCGATTTCCATTCCCATCTCTGTCATCCGTGACCCAAGAGAGGCAGCATCCGGGAAATCTTCAAAATCAATGCCACAATATTCTTTTATTGCCTCACGAAGGTGAAGTCTTTGCCATGGAATACTAAGATCAATGGTTTCACCATTACAAGTAAGTTTTGTGTTTCCCCGAACCTCCTTGGCTATATGAGCAAGCATTTCCTCAACCAATATCATCACGTCATTGTAGTCGCTGTAAGCTTGATAGCACTCAAGCAAAGTGAACTCTGGATTATGCTTGACAGAAATACCTTCATTGCGAAAGACGCGCCCCATCTCGTAAACTCTGTCAAAGCCGCCTACTATCAGTCTCTTGAGGTGAAGCTCTATGGCAATTCGCAGATAGAGGTCTTCATCGAGAGCATGATGGTGGGTGACAAAGGGGCGTGCCAGTGCTCCGCCGGCACGGGGCTGAAGCACAGGTGTTTCTACCTCCATAAACCCTTGCTGATCGAGAAAACTTCTTACGGCAGTGACAATCCTGCTGCGCAAAATAAAAATGTTCTTACTCTCGTCGTTGGAAATAAGGTCGAGATATCTCTGCCGATAGCGTTTTTCTACGTCAGCCAGCCCATGCCACTTCTCCGGCAGTGGGCGGAGGGATTTACAGAGCATGGCGAAATCCGATACCTCCAGAGTGAGCTCTCCTGCTCTTGTCCGAAAGAGCTTCCCTTTTACCCCGATAATGTCACCAATATCATAATCCTGAAGAATATCATACCTCTCCTGACCCAGGACGTCATAGCGCAAAGAAAGCTGTATCTTACCCGAGCTATCGCGAATATCAAGAAAGGACATCTTACCCATAGAACGCTTGGACATGATGCGGCCGGCCAGTGATATATCCTGAGAGCCCTCTTCTTGCTGCTCAAAAAGGGTTATCGCCTCTCGAATAGTATGGCTGGGATGATAGGAATGGGGATAAGGGTCTACGCCGCGAGCCCGAATTCTGCTCAGGCTATCCAGTCGTTGTTCAGTTATGCGTTCTAATCTTGAAGTCATTGGAAGTTAAGGGCCAAAAACACCACTGAAACCGCAAAGTTAACTATCACCCCCTACTTCTCCTCCCTCGGTATATGCATCTACCGCCAGAATCTCCTTTGCTTCCTCTGCCAGATGCTTGGGCACCATTACTTTCACCTCACCTAATCCATCGATTGTAATCCCGTAAATCAGACCAGCGCTCTCGTAGCTCAGAAGAACCGGTATACCTTCGCTCTCCAGTCGTCCCTTGATTATTTGCGCCTCCATGTACCTGGCAGTGTAGACAGTAACCAATTGTTCCCTTGTAGACATAATTCGGGCCTTCGTTTATTTTAACAGAAACATTCGGAGCATTGCTAAAAGTGTTGATATTATATAAAATTTGCCCTGTTGCCCGATAAGCTCTATCACAAATCTTAAATTCTAAAGGAGGGAAGATGATTTGAATACATTGGGAAGACATCTGCTACTAGAACTAAAAACATGCAATGAGGCGATACTGGATGACTTAAGTTTTCTCAAAGGTTGTCTTAACGAAGCTGCCATTCAAAGCGGCGCTACCGTAGTGGGCGAGTCCTTTTATCATTTCTCCCCTTGTGGAGTGAGCGGAGTGGTCAATATAGCTGAGTCTCATATTGCCATTCATACCTGGCCGGAATACAGGTACGCTGCCGTAGACGTTTTCACCTGTGGAACCGATGTAGATCCGGAAAAGGCTGCCAGGTGGATAACAGAAAAGCTGGAGGCTCAAAGTCACTCATTAATCGAGCTGCGCAGGGGTATTATGGAGGATAGCCACGTCGAGTGTGCAAAATGAAAGATAGCGACCCTGATAAACATAGCTGGTTTTCTGACTACATAAGTCCTGACCTCACCATGCTGCATAGCATTAAGGAGAGGATATATTCAGGGCGAACTAAGTTTCAGTCCATAGAGATTATCAACACGGGCAGCTTCGGTGTCTGTCTCATCCTCGATGGCAAAATTCAGTCCAGCGAGGCGGATGAGTTTATTTACCACGAGGCTCTGGTCCATCCAACTATGCTTACCCACCCTCAGCCAGAGAGAGTATTCATTGCTGGGGGAGGTGAGGGTGCCACCTTAAGGGAAGTCCTGGCGCATAAGACGGTAAAAAGGGCCGTCATGGTGGATATCGATAAAGAGGTCGTGAGTCTCTGCCGCCGCTTATTGCCTTCCTGGCATCAGAAGGCTTTCGATGACCCCAGAGTGGAGCTCCATTTCGTCGACGCCAGAAAATACCTGGAGGAAAGTAGCGACAGATTCGATGTCATGATCATTGACCTGGTTGACCCTTTAGAGCAAGGACCGGCACGCTTGCTATATACTCAGGAATTCTACGAGATAGTCAAGCAAAAGCTAGGACTCGATGGCATTATGTCAGTGCAGGCTGAGTCTGCTGAATGGACAAGCCTGGCTAATTTCTCCGCTATTACCAGTACTTTAAGAAACGTCTTCCCGATAGCCCGCCCTTATCAAGTTCATGTACCTTCCTTTCTGGGCTTATGGGGCTTTGTATCAGCTTCTCAAAGTCTTGACGCCTTTGAATTGACTCCCGAGGAAATTGA
>JAZFXR010000016.1:0-2177 GCA_036448835.1 Dehalococcoidia bacterium
ACACGCCAGCCTTTTCGTGTTAAAAGCCTATTTATGATCATCGCTCCCTCTTTGCCCTTCTCTTAATATTATACTCCATGGAGAACATCCTGAAAAGTAGGAAAGTTGCCTGATTTTGAAATTGACAGGCCATGGTTCGAGGGATAGGATTAAATAAACAGAGAGAATCAAGACAGAAATGAGAATCCGATGCAGGCTGAGTTGATATACAATCCTTCCGGTGGTCAGGTGGTCGTCAGACACGAACTTGACAATGTAGTTGCTTTTTTGAATCGCTGCGGATGGTCCGTCACCCGACGGGAAACCAGCAAGCCGTTGGAAGCGACCGAGCTGGCTCGCCATGCTGTCACTAGAGGTGCCAAGGTAGTCATTGCGGCAGGTGGCGATGGCACCATCAACGAGGTAGCAAACGGACTGGTGAACACTGATGTAGCGCTGGGTGTACTCCCTGTGGGAACGACCAACGTATGGGCACTACAGATGGGTATCCCGACTCTAAACCCCATAGTTCCAGGCATTCAAGCGGTCAAGCTGATTGCTGCCCTGGAGGAAAGAATTGCGTGTCCATTACCTGCCAGCTACTATCGAAAGGTGCTATTGGATGCCGCTCGAGTTCTCGTAGAGGTACACACCGTTGCCGTCGATATGGGCGAACTTTCCGGTCGCTACTTCTTAATGTGGGCAGGTATGGGATTCGATGCCGCTATCGCCCAAAGCGTACTGCTGAAAGAAAAAAGGGCATTAGGTTCCTGGGCATACGTGTTCCCGACAATTGAGTCAGCTTATAGATACTCCAGCACTGATGTTTGCCTGAATCTGGACGGAAAGGTCGTAAAGGTCAGCACGCCGCTAATTGTTGTCAGCAATATTCAACTCTACGGGGGCGTGCTAGCGATTGGGGCTAAGGCCTGCGTGAACGACGCCAAATTAGATGTGTGTATTTTCAAAGGAGGCGGTTTCTTTACCTTTGTGCAGCATGCCATGAAGGTGCTCTCGCATAGACATCTCCAGGACCCAACGGTAGAGTACTACCAATGCCGTGAAATATTTATCGAGTCAGCGCGCTCATTGCCAGTTCATATAGACGGTGAGCCTTTTACCAGGACCCCAGTCACCATTCATACCGTGCCCTCATCGCTGAATGTGCTAGTGCCGAAGACAGCGCCGGCTAACTTATTTGGCCCGCTACCCTGCTCTCCGCATCGGTAGGAGTTTTTGAGCAAAGGAATTGGAGAGAACAGATATAACAAGCGCCAGCAGTGAAAAGATGGCGCCTCTAAATTCAAAACCAAAAGAGCCTTGGTTATATTTGAAAACTTAGCTAGAAATTTTACCCCTTGGACATGGAAGAACGAGTTTACAAATCAGAAAAATGTGAAGACATCTCAGCTATGCACTTCTCTGGGAACATTTAAAGGGAGGGCACTAATTGCATTACTGGACACAGCAAACACCGGGCTTCTACTTTAACTCGCAAACTGGTTCTATGCGGAGTGCGATAGATAAATACATCATTATACTAACAGAAACCATGCTAATCTGGCCTCTATGAATATTATTGACAGGTTCGGCTGATAGTTCTAGACTATTCACCACAGTAATTTGACTACGAACTGAAATTGTCTGAGAAAGGAGGATAGTCATGAAGTGGAAAGACCTTCTTATCGATGGTTACAGTCGCATTCCAGAGTTCTTAGAAAACGTTCTTAAAGGCCTAACTCAGGATGATTTGGACTGGCAGCCAAAGCATGATTGTAACAGTATTGGGTGGCTGGTTTGGCATCTGACACGCCAGCAAGACGCCCAGATTGCATCTTTGATAGGGGGCGAACAGCTTTGGGTTACGGACAGGTGGTACACCAAGTTCGGTCGTCAACCGGAGCCAGACGATGTTGGATTCGGACATAGTCCGGAGCAAGTTTCAGCATTTAAGTCACCGGAATCAAGAACACTATTGGATTACAGTCGTGCAGTGGTAGAACGCTCCAAGCAGTATGTCACCTCCTTATCCGAAAACGACCTCGATAGAGAACTAAACGAGCCGTGGTTCCAGCCGCTACCGACAGTTGGTGTACGCTTGGTTAGTATACTAGATGATAGCGTTCTTCACGCCGGTCAAGCAGCTTATATTCGAGGTTTGCGTCAAGGGAAGGGCTGGCAGAAATACTAACCACTCC
>JAZFXR010000017.1:0-15191 GCA_036448835.1 Dehalococcoidia bacterium
ACAGAAATCTGTGAACCTGAATAGCCCTCCTGGCACTCAAAACCCAAGGATTTCAGTACCTTAAGAATTCCATTAGAATTAATCTTCAAACCTGAAAGGCGTTTCACTTCTCCGGCAGACAGCAATACAGTCCTTGGCTCTGGCTTTCCGGGATAAACATCAATTATGCCCTTGGCTGCTCTGCCACCAGCTACCTCTAGTAACAGTTGCGTTGCCCGTTTCAACGGTACTAACGGAAGCTCGGTATTGAGCCCTTTGTCAAAGCGAATCGAGGCCTCGCTTTGAACTTGAAGATGGCTACAGCCTCGTCGAATAGCAGCCTGGTTAAAATTCGCCGACTCCAAGAGGATAGCCTCAGTTCTGTCCGTAACTTCGGAATCCAGACCGCCCATTATTCCGGCGACAGCGATAGCCTCTTCTCTATCAGCGATAACCAGTATGTCTGGATTGAGAGTCCGCCTTGAGCCATCAAGGGTAGTTATAGTCTCACTACGTCCAGCCCTCCGAACGATAATTCGTCTGTCCCTAAGCTTGTCATAATCAAAGGCATGCAGGGGCTGACCATATTCCAGCATTACATAGTTAGTAGCATCAACCACGTTGTTAATGGGACGCATGCCGTAGCTATTCAGACGCTGCTGCAGCCAGCTTGGTGAGGAGGCTATCTTTATTCCAGTAATTAAACTTGCACAATACCTGGGGCATAGGTCTGAGTCAACTACGTCGACAGCGGCTAGTGAGTCTATCGAGTCTTCCAGTTCTTCGTACTGATTTGGGAATAAGCGGAGTGGCTCATTAGTTAAGGCGGCAATCTCTCGAGCGATGCCAATTACTGATAAGCAATCCGGGCGGTTAGGTGTCACATCTAAGTCAAGAATTACATCGCCTAGATAAGCACTGAGAGGTGTACCTACAGGCGCTTCACGTGATAATACCAAAACGCCTTCGTGACTATCAGAAATCCCTAGTTCTCTTTCTGAGCAGACCATGCCTTCGGAAACGACGCCGCGAATCTCAGCCGGCTTTAGTACTGTAGTTTCTCCAGTATGAAGGTCTATAAGCCGGGCTCCTATACGGGCAAAGGTCACCTTCTGCCCAAGTCCGATATTGGGGGCACCGCAAACCGTGGTAACCTGCTCAGTGCCGAGATCAACTGTAGCTAGTTTTAGGCGGTCAGCATTAGGATGAGGATTTAATGCTATCACTTCCCCTATCACTACATTATCCCAGGTGCCACCTGTAGTTTGTATGCCTCTGACTTCCAGGCCAGCCATGGTTAGCCGTTCGGCTAGTTCTTGAGGAGTTAGCCCGATGTCAACATAATCCTTGAGCCATTTGAGGGAGACTCTCATACTATCACCTTAGAATTCAGAACTGCTTCAAAAACCTGAGGTCATTGCTATAGAAGAGGCGGATATGGTCAATACCATAGCGGAGCATGGCTATACGCTCAACTCCCAGCCCGAAGGCAAAACCACTATAGATTTTCGGGTCTATATTCACTCTTGCCAGAACATCTGGATGGACCATCCCTGCCCCTAATATTTCAAGCCAGCCGCTATGACTACACAAACGACAGCCAGCCCCCTGGCAAGCTGAACATCCGATAGCTACCTCGACTCCGGGCTCCACAAAAGGAAAGTAATCGCAGCGAAAGCGTACCTTCCTTTCCTCTCCGAAAAGGCAGTGGCAAAAGTCAAACAAAGTTCCCTTCAAATCACCCATGGTGATGCCCTTATCCACAGCCAAACCTTCAACTTGATAGAATAACGATTCATGAGTAGAGTCAGTCGCTTCATATCTGTAGATTCGCCCCGGCACTATGGTTCTTATTGGCGGGCGCTCCTTCTCCATTAACCTGATTTGCATTGGGGAGGTGTGCGTGCGAAGAAGCCTGGCTTTCCCTCCCATACCTGTATCTATCCACATGGTGGCAAACATATCTCGCGCTGGATGATGTTGGGGAATATTTAAGGCTTCAAAGTTGTAGTAATCCCATTCCACGTCAGGCCCCTCAATTACCTGGAAGCCCATATTTTTGAAAATATCGCAAATTTCATTAAGTATTTGTGTGGTGGGGTGAAGTCGCCCTGCCGGGATAGGTCGACCAGGCAAGGTAACGTCTAATCTTTGGGGATGCATGGGAGAGGTAAAAAGGGGCTCCTGTAGTGATTTTTCCTTCTCTTCCAGGCTTGACTCTAAAGATTTCTTGATTTCGTTAGCTTGAGCACCTTTCTTTCGCCGTTCTTCCAACGGCAAGGCAGCCAACGAACGTAGAACTTTCGTTAGGCTACCTTTCTTGCCCAAGTGGCGGATACGCCACAACTCCAGCTCCCGAGGATTCTCAACTTTGTTTAGCTCCTCGAGAGCTTGCGTATGAAGGTCCTTGAGTTGTTCCGGCATTGATTATCAAATGGGGCTATTACTGCCCAAAATTCCTGGAATTTTCAGGCATACTAGCATTACAGGTGGGGGTTATTTATTCTCAGTTACTGAAGCTACTAATGTAGCAAACCCTTCAGGATCTTTAACAGCCATCTCGGATAGCATCTTGCGGTCGATTTCTACATTTGATTTCTTTAATTCGGCTATAAACCGACTATAAGTAAGTCCTTCAGCCCTTGCCGCAGCGCTAATGCGGGTAATCCATAGCCTTCTGAAGTCCCCCTTTCGCTCCCGGCGATGACGATAGGAATAAGCCAAGGCATGAAGCATGGATTCATGTGCTGTCCTATAAAGCTTGTGTCTCCCCGCTCGATGTCCCTTGGTCAGTTCAAGTACTTTTTTATGTCGCCTGTGGCTAACTTTTCCACTCCTAGCTCGTGGCAAGTTCTTCCTCCTTTAACCTTCTAAGCATTATTTCTCTCTTCTTAGAAAAAAACTGCTCTTTCCCGCTTACAAGTTATTTGTAAGGTAAAAGTCTCCTTATTCTCTTTTTATCAGCTGAAGAGGTCATGACCATTTCATCGTAGAGGCGCTTAGTCCTAGGAGCCTTTTTTCGCCTCATATGGCTCTTGCCGCATTTAGTGCGCATCAGTTTACCGCCGCCTGTTACATGAAAACGACTCTCTGCCCCTTTATGAGTTTTCAGTTTTGGCATCTGTTCCTGTCTCCTTATATTTCTTCTGGGGAACCGGGGATAAGACCAAGGCTATAGTTCTTTCAGCAGTAACGGAGCTACTTACCACTGCTAATTCCTTCAAGGCTTCAGCTACTTTACGCAGCACATTCCAACCTAGTTCAGGATAAATAACTTCGCGTCCCCTAAACCTTAGAAATAATTTTACTTTATTACCTTCCTCCAGTAATTTCTTTGTGGTCTTAATTTTTGCCTGTAAATCATGCTCTTCTATCTTGGGTCTTAAACGGACTTCCTTTAGTAAGCCAACTCTTTGACCTCTCTTCGCCTTGCGTTCTTTCTTAGTTTGCTCATATTTATATTTGCCATAATCAAGAAGTTTACATACTGGCGGACTCATCGTTGATGCCACCTGCACCAAATCGAGACCGCGCTCATAAGCAAGTTGCAGCGCTTTCTGTAGAGGCACTACACCCAGCTGTTCCCCATCTTCCCCTATGAGACGAACTTCCCTGGCCCTTATTCTTCTATTAGTAAATAATTCTTTAACTATGCTAGTTCTACCCCCTGGAACAGTATTTAAGACTTAGCCTCTATAGCTGCCTTTATTCTACTCTTAACTTGTATCAGATTTTCTAAGCCCAGGTCCTCACCACTCCTTAAGCGAACTGAAGCACTGGATGAATCCACTTCTTTATCACCCACTATAAGCATATATGGGGCTTTCTCCAGTTGGGCTTCTCTTACTTTCAAATTCATCCTCTCAGAGCGGCCGTCAATCCGAACTCGGATACCCTCATTTGTAAAATCATCCTCTATCTGGCGTGCATAGTCAATATGGCGATCTGCTATTGGAATTATCACTGTTTGGACTGGTGATAACCACACCGGGAAGGCGCCACCATAGTGCTCAGTGAGGCAAGCTAAAAAACGCTCCATACTACCCAAAACTGTCCGATGTATCATTACCACAGTATGTTCCAAGCTATCTTCACCAATATAACAGACATTAAAGCGTTGTGGCAAATTGAAATCGACCTGGATGGTAGGACCTTGCCAGACATGCCCCAAAGCATCTGTCAGTTTAATATCGATCTTAGGTCCGTAGAAAACCCCCTCTCCAGGGTCCACTTCGTAACGCAAGTCAAGTTTCTCTAGGACGTGTCCCAATGCTTCTGTGGCTTCTTCCCACATTGAAAGTGTACCAGCGTATTTGTCGGGACGCGTTGATAGGAACACCTCATATTCATCGAATCCAAAGCTAGACATCATAAATTGTACCAAGTTCAGAACTTCCGATACTTCTCGCTCAACTTGATCAGGACGACAGAAAATGTGAGCATCGTCTTGAGTGAGTCCCCTGACCCTGGCCAGACCATATAATACACCCGTCCGCTCATACCTATATACCGTGCCCAGTTCAGCATATCTCAAAGGCAAATTGCGATAACTGTGCAACTGGCTTTTATAAATCAAAATATGGCCCAAGCAATTCATGGGCCTGAGCATATATTGCTGTCCCTCGATTTCCATCGGAGGGAACAGATAATTCTGATAGAATTCCCAATGCCCGCTAGTTTTCCACAGATCTAGTTTGGCAATATGGGGAGTGTAAACGATGTCGTAGCCTCGCTTTATGTGCTCTGTCTTCCAGAAGTCCTCAATGATTTGTCGAATCAAAGCACCTTTGGGGTGCCAGCAGATCAAGCCAGGGCCAATTTCCTCGTGAGTACTGTAGAGGTCAAGTTCTTTGCCCAACTTCCTGTGGTCGCGTTTAATGATTTCAGCTTGCCATGCTAGATAATTGTCAAGCTCCTTTTGGCTTTCAAAAGCCACACCATAAACTCTCTGCAGCATCGGTCGTTTCTCGTCACCACGCCAGTATGCTCCAGCTAGATGAGTCAGTTTAAATGCTTTTACCTCACCGGTGGAAGCCAGATGGGGACCACGACATAAATCGGTGAACGAACCCTGTTTATAGATAGTTACAGCAGTATCGGGGATCTCGTTGATAAGCTCCAGTTTATATGGCTGGGTGGCAAAGAGCTTTTGCGCTTCATCCTTACTCATTTCCTCCGTAATAAACGGTACATCCTGACTAATGATCTCCCTCATCTTGCTCTCAATTACAGGCAGGTCTTCTGGTGTTAATGGACGTGACAACTCAAAGTCATAATAGAAACCATTCTCAATGGTTGGTCCGATGCCAAATTTAACCCCAGGAAAAAGATATTGTACTGCCTCAGCCATAATGTGCGATGCTGAGTGGCGCATTCGTTCCAGTTGCCTATCTCTTGTTTCTGATTTCATCCCTAACTTCCCATTATTAATCCGGAAATCAAATATTACTGCATCAAAAAATGGGCAGTACTGGACTTGAACCAGTGACCTCTGCGATGTCAACGCAGCGCTCTAACCACTGAGCTAACCGCCCATCTAACAATTGTAGCAAACATAGCTAAACAGGACAAACCTTTGACAATATGACAGAAGTGGTAGATTAGTTATCATTAGGGGGCTTAGAAATTAAACATCGATAAAAATATAATGCTTGTTGTGACTATTCCTTACCTCGCATCCTTACACCGCTGGTGATATGAACCTGTACAGTTTGATTACAGTTAGGGCAGGTCACTTCCAGAACAAGAGGTCTTCCCATCACTCTTTCTATAAGTGATGTCATTATAGAATCCATATTATCCAATCTATCATCCAACATATCGAGGCGCTTAATCAACTGGCCTGTATCCCGGTCTTGCTTAGCCTGTTTGCCCGAATCAGCTCTATCTTGTGAAACCAATTTATAGACTCTTCTCTACAACGCCCAATGATTCTAGCTCAGCCTTATCTTCCTTCATCAACTTGTCTATTTGTTCAGCAACGGTGCGCTCTAAATACTTGCGGAAAGCTTCTCGTGCTGCCGGCGATGATCTCACTGCCTCCTTTACTCTCCGCCATTCATCCTCGATCACCTTATTCATCTGCTCAACACCTATGGGCTCTTTCCCTTGCCACAAATCTTCTATCCTATCCAGAACCCTGCTTGTCATAGCCCTCTTAATGCGGTCGAAAGACAGCAATTCTTCCGCACTATATGGCTGCCCTGCTTTTTTTTCACTCATGGTGCACTACCTCCGATTAGATTTATTTAGCTTATTATCATAAGTATAGCAGCGGAACTTGTCAAGATATTCTAGTCCGCTGTATTGATTTCTCATTGACAAAGGTGTATTATGTTTAACGAAAAGGAGGTATTTGGAGATGGGCGAAGTGGAAATTGGTAACGTGACGGATTTTTTTGCTAAGCCTGTGGTAGCCGGTATAGAGTTAAGCGGCACATTAAGAATAGGTGATAAAATCCATATCAAGGGGAGTACCACAGATATAGAACTGCCTGTAGAATCTATGCAGGTTGATCGCGTTAACATCGCCGAGGGTCAACCCGGCGACCTTATTGGCATAAGAGTTCCCGATAGAGTAAGGCGTGGTGACAAGGTTTATAAAGTCACTGAATAGCCTTAAGTAGATTTGCCATCTCAATAGCACCCACCGCAGCAACAGAGCCTTTGTTGCCTTCTTTAGCACCCGCCCTCTGGAGAGCCTGTTCCAAAGTGTCTGCTGTGATTATGCCCTGTATTAATGGTATGCCGGTATCCAGGCTCACGCTGCCAATCCCTCTGTTTACCTCAGCAGCGACATGCTCAGAATGGGGGGTGCCACCACGGATCACCGCACCAAGACATATTATGGCATCATACTTATTGCTCTGTGCCATTTTCTTGCTTATAAGTGGGATCTCCAGACACCCCGGGGTCCAAACAATGTCCATGTCACCCTCAGTAACGCCATGGCGTAATAAAGCGTCCCTTGCTCCTTCAAGCAACTTCTTGGTTATTAGTTCATTGAAACGAGAAACAACCACAGCAAACTTAAGACCTTTTCCTATCAGAATACCTTCATAATGCTCAGTCATTACTTACCCTCCTGTATACCTAAAATATGTCCTAACTTCTTTTGTTTGGTTTCTAAATAGTGGATGTTATGAGGAGTAGATGGGGTTATCAGAGGAACAGTTTCAACTATTTCAATTCCATAGCTTTCCAGCCCAATTACCTTCTTAGGGTTATTAGTAAGTAATCTAATATTATGTAAACCTAAGTCAGCTAAAATCTGAGCGCCTACCCCATAATCTCTCAAATCAGGAGCAAAGCCCAAAGCTATATTAGCCTCCACAGTATCCATCCCTTGATCTTGAAGAGCATAGGCGCAAAGCTTGTTGTGAAACCCGATTCCTCTCCCCTCCTGTCTCATATACAGAAAAACCCCTCGTTCTTCTTCGGCTATACTTTGTAGAGCCATTTCAACCTGAGCCCCGCAATCACATCTAAAACTACCAAAGACGTCACCGGTCAGGCATTCGCTGTGAACACGTACCAAGACTGGCTCATCATTTGATATTTCACCTTTAACTAAAGCAACATGTTCGGCAGCATCAACAACACTTTGATAAGCCACGGCTGTAAATTCGCCATACTTGGTGGGCAGCCTAGCCTCAGTTACTTTCTGTACCAGTTTTTCATGACGGAGACGGTAGGCAATCAAATCGGTGATAGTCACAATCTTTAGATCAAACTTAGAAGCCATAGCCTCAAGTTGAGGCAGACGTGCCATTGTGCCGTCCTCATCCATGATCTCACATATGACACCTGCAGGATAGAATCCAGCTAACCTAGCCAGATCAGCGATAGCTTCTGTGTGTCCTGCTCGTACTAATACTCCACCTTCTCTGGCTCGAATGGGGAATATATGCCCCGGCCGTACCAGGTCCTCCGCCTTGGCATTAGGGTCAAGTACCGTTTTTATAGTCTGAGCTCGATCAAAGGCAGAGATTCCGGTGGTAACTTGATTTTTCGCCTCAATGGAAACTGTGAAGGCAGTGCAAAACTGTGAGGTGTTATTAGTAACCATAAGGGGTATACCTAAATCATCAAGTCTTTGACCGATAATGGGAAGACAAATCAATCCTCGACCATATTTAGCCATGAAGTTTATCGCCTCAGGAGTAACCTTTTCGGCAGCTATGGCTAGATCCCCTTCATTTTCGCGTGACTCGTCATCAACGATAATAACGAACTTGCCTGCTTCTATGTCTTCAATTGCTTCAGAAATGCTAGCCGGCATCTGTTCCCCCTGCAAATCCATATTCTCTAAGGAACTCGAAGTTTAGACTCTGTCGTCTTTGCTCCTTAAGATTTTCCACGTATTTAGCCAAAATATCTACTTCTAAATTGACCATGTCTCCAGGTCTCTTTTTTCCTAAAGTAGTATTTTCCATAGTATAAGACACTAGAGAGACAACAAAAGAAGACTCATCAAGGTTTACGATGGTGAGACTGACACCGTCAACAGCGATAAAGCCTTTATCGACCATATAAAACATTAGTTTAGCAGGTGCCAGAATCCTCATAATACGCGATGTTTCCTTACTAGCTATATCTATTACTTCTCCAGTATCATCGATATGACCCAACACTAAATGACCACCTAGCCGTCCTCCCAGTACCAGTGCCCTTTCCAAATTCACTTGGTCTCCATAACGAAGACTACCAAGGTTAGTACAACCTAACGTTTCAGGCATAACATTGACACTGAAGCCACGATTTTCCAGGGAAACGACAGTCAAGCAAACACCATTAACAGCTACGCTATCACCGTCTCGTGTCCCTTCAAGCACCTTGTTGGCTTCAAAGGTCAAGCAATCTCGACTCGTTTCCTTAACTATACCAACCTCCTCAATTATGCCTGTGAACATACTACAAACCTAGAAATTTACGCTTCTTGTGGTAATCGCTTCTCGACATATCCACTAACCAATACATCATCGCCGAAATTCTTGATATCGACTTGACTAAGTCGTAAAGCCTTAGCCATATTATCAACACCATTTCCTCCCACACTTGTAGCCTCACAGCCACCAATAATAACCGGTGAAATAAAAGCCAGCACCTTGTCCACTAAGCAGTGGTCAAAAAGTGAACCGAGAAGCTTGCCACCCCCCTCCACAAGCACAGTGACAATCTCTCGTTTCCCCAACAACTTGAACAACTCTACAATGTCCACCCAGCCTCCTCTGGTTGGCAATTCCAGTACTTTAGCGCCCGCCTCTACGAATTTTTCCTTCTTTACCGAGTCAAAAGGTGCTGCTACGGCAAGCAAAACCTCGCCCGGTGGTTCAAAAATATGAGCATTCAATGGTACTCTTCCCTTACTATCAACTACCAGGCGAAGGGGTTGCATTTTTCTTATACCACCCCTACCCCCACAGCATTTAGCAGTAAGGTGAGGATTATCAGCAACAACGGTGTTTACTCCTACCATTATTGCATCGAATGTATATCGCAGTGCATGTGCATACTTTCTTGCCTCTTCCTGTGTTATCCATTTAGAATCGCCAGTTTTGGTAGCAATCTTACCATCTAGGCTCATGGCGAATTTAGCTACAACAAATGGCAAACCTGTGGTAATGTGCTTGATATAAGCCTCGTTTATTTCGTAAGCTTCTTTTTGACATATACCTATATGGGTTTTGATACCTCCTTCATTTAGCCTTCCTGCACCACGCCCTGAAACCAGTGGGTTGGGGTCCAGTAAAGCTATATAGACCTCTGAAATACCAGCGTCAATTATGGCTTGAGTACAAGGCGGAGTACGCCCGTAATGAGAGCAAGGTTCCAGGGTAACATACATGGTAGCACCCCTAGCCTTGTCACCAGCTTGACGAAGTGCTATAACCTCAGCATGCTCTGAGCCTGCAGGCTGAGTATACCCCATGCCGACAGCAAGTCCGTCTTTAACAACTATTGCCCCCACCGCCGGGTTAGGACTGGTATATCCCATAGCTAACCGAGCTAGAGATAAAGCATATTCCATATAATGCTGAGGGGGCATTACAATCTGCCTTTTCTGGATATACTTCCAATAACGGGATAATAAATTGTTAGCTGTAGGTTCGCCGTGCCTTCAGTATCTGTTCCCCGAATCGCTCGAACCATATGATCTTCCACGCAAAAAGTCAAATATGGCAAATATGTTTGCCCATCGCCATCTTAATAATACAAGGTAATCGCTAATTTGCCAAATTAAGCGACCCACGGGGAAGCTGTCCCCTTTGTGTCCTCAGTATTGATTGTAACAACAACTCGAGAGATGTACAAAAAGAACATTCGTAAATGGAGATGTCGTTACTATTCTTGTATAATGGATTGAGAGGTATGAACAAGACTTTTGAAGTAATTGACCATACTGCTGACGTAGGTATCATTGCTTACGGGGCAGATATCGAGGAGCTTTTTTCTAATGCTGCTCTAGCCTTATTCAGTTTGATTACTGAACTTGAAAGCATTGAAAATATATTTCACCTCGATTTGGAGGTGAGCAGCCAGGACATGGACAGTTTGCTCATTGAATGGCTAAATGAACTCATTTACCTCTTCGATGTCAAACATACTCTGTTTAACCGGTTCGATATTAGAAGTTTGACTAATAACGAGCTTAAGGCTACCTGTTATGGGGAAGATTTTGACGCAATGAAACATACGCTAAAGGTTGGGATAAAAGCAGCCACGTATCATATGCTAAAGCTAGATAAAAATGATGATGGTTTCAAGGCACAGGTAATTCTAGATATTTAGGAGTTACTGAAATGGCACGATGGCAAGGACAGCTTACTAAGATAGACGATTACCGCTGGGAAATCCCCCAGAATTATAAAACTGGCATGAGGGTTCCTGGTTTGATCTATGCCAACAAGGAAATGCTGGAGTCCATGCGTGAGGAACAAACGCTAGAACAGGTTGCCAATGTCGCATTTCTCCCCGGCATAGTAGGACACTCCTTTGCCATGCCGGATATCCACTGGGGCTATGGCTTCCCTATAGGCGGAGTGGCGGCAATGGATGTTAAGGACGGTGTAATTTCCCCGGGAGGGGTAGGTTATGATATCAATTGCGGCGTAAGGTTGTTACGCACCAGTCTCAGCGAAGCTGAGGTGCGGCCAAGAATTAATGAACTCATTAATGCATTATTCCGTAATGTGCCGTCAGGCCTTGGCTCTGAAGGGAAAATTAAGGTAAGCCAAAAAGAGATGAACCAGTTAATGATGGAGGGAGCTCGTTGGGCTGTGAAGCGTGGCCTGGGTTCCGAGGAAGATTTGAATGTTACTGAAGAAGGTGGGTGTCTCAGTGGTGCCGATCCCGGCAAGATAAGCGATAAGGCAGTAAAGCGAGGCTTGCCCCAGGCAGGCACATTAGGCTCAGGGAATCATTTTCTCGAGGTTCAAGTAGTGAAGGAGATATTCGACCCTCACATAGCTAGCATTATGGGCATCGATAAGGTTGGTCAGATACTAGTTTTGATTCATACTGGCTCTCGCGGCTTTGGGCACCAAGTATGTACTGACCATCTGCGGGTCATGGAGGGAGCAGTTTCGAAGTATGGAATAAGGCTCCCCGATAGGCAACTCGCCTGTGCTCCCGTAAAATCGCCGGAAGGGCAAGATTATTTAGCTGCTATGGCATGCGCTGCTAACTATGCTTGGGTTAACCGGCAGTGCATTGCCCACTGGACTAGAGAAAGCTTCTCTAAGGTTTTTGGCAAAAGTACTGAGGCACTTGGAATGAAGCAGATTTATGATGTTGCTCATAATATAGCCAAAATAGAAGAACATATTATAGATGAGCGCAAGCTCAAGGTTTGTGTTCACCGCAAAGGGGCTACTAGAGCTTTTCCAGCAGGCCATAAGGATACTCCCACATGCTACAAAGAGATAGGGCAACCTGTTCTCGTGCCCGGGGATATGGGCCGTTGCTCTTTTGTTGCTGTCGGCACTGAAAAGGCTATGGTTGAGACTTTCGGCTCCACCTGTCATGGTGCCGGAAGGATGTTAAGTCGTGGCGCTGCCAGGCGAAGTGTGAAGGGTCAAGATGTACTTCAAGAATTGGAGAGCAGAGGCATTACTATCAAGACGGGCAATCTTCCTTCGCTCGCTGAGGAGGCATCTCAAGCTTACAAAGATGTCACTGACGTTATAGATGTGGTTCACCACGCTGGCATTTCCAGAAAAGTGGCTATGGCTATACCTATGGGTGTAATCAAGGGTTAAATGCTTTTGATCATTCTAAAGGTAGTGAGGAATTGGTTATGAAGCATACCATCATTGAGCTTCCAGTCCCTCGATTGCAGGGCAATATTTCATTAGAAGAAACGATACTAAGGCGCAGAGCAGTACGTAGATACCGTAGGGAACCATTACTCTTATCTCAATTGAGTCAAATACTATGGTCGGCCCAGGGTATAACCGGAACTAGAGAGTTCAGGGCAGCTCCCAGTGCTGGAGCTACTTATCCCCTCGAAATTTTTGTCGTCGTTGGCGATCAATGTATCATCGCCAGTGAAGCAGAGGAAGCTTCTGAAGAATTACATGCTGGGATTTACCGCTATGAACCAAAATCCCATTCGTTGAGTTTACACACGTCAGGCGATTTAAGACCGGATTTAGCCAGAGCAACTCTGAACCAAGAATTTATTATCGACGCCCGGGTGGATATTGTCATCTGTGCCCTCTATCACAGGACTTCTTATAGATATGGCAAACGCGGAGAAAGATATATTCACATGGAAGTAGGACATGCAGGTGAGAATATACACCTTCAAGCTGTAGCCCTGGGACTATCCACGGTAGAGGTCGGAGCATTTAATGACGAAGCGGTAGC
This sequence comes from Dehalococcoidia bacterium, assembly GCA_036448835.1. Lineage (GTDB taxonomy): Bacteria > Chloroflexota > Dehalococcoidia > GIF9 > AB-539-J10 > RBG-13-51-36. The sequence continues at coordinate 12,850 of JAZFXR010000017.1, forward strand.
GAAAGTCCTTGGTGTGGAGGAACAGATCAGACCTCTATACATAATGCCTGTAGGCAAATCAGTGTAAAGAACGACACAAAGCGCCAGATGTTTTCGTTAATGCCTGTCTACATACGTCTTTAGTCCACAATTGAATGAGCTTAGAGCCTTCTTGCGAGCTCAGTAAACCCATTTGACCGCTAATTTGGAAAGCTATAAAATGATCTCACCCCGTAATGTATGAATCCTAAGATTATGAGATTGGTGGAACGGATACTTAAGGGAGAAAACGCCTCCTTATCGCGCGTTATCAGCCTGGTGGAAAACGAAAGCAGCCAAGTGCCCGAAATAATGAAACTTATTGCTCCGCACCTAGGAAAGGCACACTGTATAGGGGTAACCGGCCCACCGGGAGTAGGAAAGAGCACCTTGGTGGACAAGCTGACCGTGCTAATGCGGAAACAGGGTTTGAAAATCGGAATAATTGCGGTAGATCCCTCAAGCCCGTTCACGGGAGGTGCAGTATTGGGTGACAGGATAAGAATGCAGCAACATTATCTTGATGATGACGTTTTCATTCGTAGTATGGCGACTCGTGGCAGTATGGGGGGGCTACCACAAACTACCAGCTCTGTGATCAAGTTGCTTGATGCCGCTGGTAAAGACATTATCTTGATAGAGACGGTAGGAGTAGGGCAAAGCGAGGTAGATATTATGGAGAAGACCGATACTGTACTTGTTATATTATGCCCTGAATCTGGGGATGCCATCCAGACAATGAAAGCAGGACTATTTGAGATTGCTGACATATTTGCAGTTAATAAATCTGACCATCCTGGTGCGGACAGCTTTGTCCGTGATATACAAGCTATGCTGCAGCTTCGGGAGACAAGTTGGTGGAATATACCTGTGGTAGCCACAGAGGCAGTTAATGACATTGGCATTGAGGAGCTCTACAAACAAATACAATTACACCGTCAAGCCCTCTGTGAAGAGGGCCGACTTTCACAACGTCGCCAAATACAACGTAAACAGGACTTCATAAAGACTCTGGAACGAAAACTAACTCATAAGTTGCTCACGTTAATTGAGCAAGACGGTCAATTGAGTAGCTATATTGAGAGGGTGGGAAAAGGAGAGATTGACCCATACTCTGCGACCGATGAAATCCTTGAATCTGGAAGACTTTTAACCGATTGGTTACGTCAACAATCCTAGAGTGAACCTAAATGGCCAAAATTTATGATGTTGCCATAGTCGGTGCTGGCCCCGCGGGTATATTCGCTAGCCTGGAATTATGCAACGCTGGCCTAGATGTTTTGCTCCTGGACAAGGGGGGAGAAATTGATATTCGTATTTGCCCTGTTCAAAACAGCGGGTGCTGTACCCTTTGCTCTCCATGCAATTTAGTAAGCGGCTTCGGAGGTGCTGGTGCTTTCAGCGATGGCAAACTAACTTTGTCCACCCAAGTAGGCGGCCGGCTCAAAGAACTGATCGGTTTAGACCAAGCCCAAGCACTTATCAACTATGTGGATTCCATTTATCTTAAATTCGGCGCCCCTTCCAAAGTCTATGGAATGGGGGGGAATACAGCTGAACTGGTGCAAGAGGCTGCCTCAGCTGGGCTCACATTAACTCCTGTTAAATTGCGCCACTTGGGGACAGAGCTTTGTCACGAAACGTTGAAGGCTATGCAAAATTACCTATCATCGGAAGTAGATATTAGGCTAACAACAACAATTAACCATATTATAGTTGAAGATGGTGCGGTTAAAGCTATTGAAACCAGCAATGGTGAAAGCTTAAGCTGCCGCTACTTAGTCTTAGCCCCGGGGAGGGAGGGTTCAGAATGGCTATGCAATGAAGCCGAGAGGCTTAAACTAAGTCTCGCTTCCAATCCTGTAGATGTGGGTTGCCGAATCGAAATACCAATAACAACCATGGAGAAGCTAACTTCGACATTGTACGAATCAAAGCTCGAATTTTATTCCAGAAGTTTCAATGACCGGGTTAGAACATTCTGCATGTGTCCTGGAGGCGAGGTGATTATGGAGTCCACAGGCGGCTCCGACCCTGTGATTACGGTCAATGGCATTGGTTATACCCAACCTAGGACAAAAAACACTAACTTTGCCCTTTTAGTGAGCACCACCTTCACTGAGCCTTTCCATGAACCTATTGCCTATGGTAAGTATCTGGCAAGGCTAGCTAATATCCTTAGTGGCGGTGTGTTAGTGCAGAGATTGGGGGACTTAATGGATGGTCGCCGCTCCACACAAGCCCGTCTCCGGGACAGTCCCATCGAACCAAGCTTAAAAGCGGCAACCCCGGGGGATTTGAGCTTTGCCCTCCCCTATCGCTAT
>JAZFXR010000018.1:0-6705 GCA_036448835.1 Dehalococcoidia bacterium
AGACTGACAGCCCAGTCCTTCTCCACACGGAATATTTCTTCAGCCACTGGAGCTTCCCTAAGAATTCGGTTTACGATAGGCCTTTGCAGCCAGTCAATAAATCGTTGGCCAACATTGCTTCTTATAATTAGTTGATAAAGGCCGAATATGCCTCCAATTATTATGGCTAGGCGAATCAGAAACCATATGTAACCGCTCACCTGGGTGAAAGATGCCACTAAGGTGGCGATTACAGTGACCATGCCCGCATTTCCCAGTATAATGAGAATAGTGACAATTCTGCGCCTGGTTCTGTGTCCCACCACTCGTTCAGCTTCTCGCGTCGTAAAGCCCGTTCCTGAGAAGGCAGATAACGCTTGAAATCTAGCCACATCAGGTTCTATCCCAGTTAGCTGGAGGGCAAAGCCTCCAATTCGGACGACGATAAAGGAAACCAGAATAGTTATCAGTAAAATTCCTACATAAGCCATACTCAATACCTCCAAGTTATGTTCTGCCGAACCATGAATGGTATTGTCTGTGTGGTAGCTTGCGGGTGCCCAATCGCTTCGTTCTTTGGTTCAGATGCCAGAGACATATTCCTCATTCAGTAATTTTAGAGCCACTTCTTTCTCCTGAAATAAACCGCCAGAGAAATGCCTATCACTGCCATTACACCCAAGATGATGAAGTGCCCATACTTCCATTCCAGCTCTGGCATATTGGCGAAATTCATGCCGTAGATTCTGGCATCGAAGGTCAATGGAAACCGTACTTACCAGATATCTCTTTCAGCATAACTATTCTAATTGTTCTACCTTGAGTAGGTTCGTTGAACCCGTTACCCCAACAGGAATGCCACCGGTAATTACTATCAAATCACCTGTTTTGGCCAGTCCCAGTTCTTTAGAAAGTTTAGCCCCGGTCGCAAATAAATCTTCCACCGATGAAGCTCCGTCTATTTGAAAGGGATAAACACCCCAGCGCAAAAGCAGTCGCCCAACCACGGTCGTACTCGGACTTATTGCCAGAATAGGCATTCTCGGGCGATATCTCGACACTCGTCCTGCCGTGCTGCCGGATTGAGTAAAAGCCACAAGAGCCGCTGCCTCGAGACTATGAGCGGTATGACAGGCACTATAACTTATCAGTTCATCCGTCTTGCGCTCTGGCCATCCGCCACTTTCAGAGAGTATCTGCTTATAGGGTAGTACATCTTCTGCCTCCTTAGCAATTCTTGTCATCATTTTAACTGCTTGTACCGGGTACTTCCCGATGGAGGTCTCTCCTGAAAGCATGATGGCATCGGTCCCGTCAAATATGGCATTGGCTACATCAGTGACCTCAGCCCGTGTTGGCCGGGGGGCGTTCACCATTGACTCTAGCATCTGTGTGGCGGTAATCACCGGCTTGCCCACTTTATTGCATTTCTTGATAATTTCCTTCTGCACCAGCGGTATTTTCTCTAGGGGGATATCCACCCCAAGGTCTCCTCGGGCTATCATTATACCGTCGCTATCTATTAATATACTGTCGAATTCTTCAACAGCCACACCCCTTTCAATCTTGGCAATAACTGGTATATCCGCATCATTCTCGTGCAATATAGCTCTTACACTGATTAAATCCGTGGCTTTACTCACGAAGGAGAGGGCCAGGTAATCAGGTTGCTGTTTTATAGTGAAGACGATACATTCTCGCAGAGTATTCGTGATGAAAGAACCAGAGATGCGCATACCTGGCACTACCAATCCTCGTCCCTCGGTAAGTATTCCACCAATCATGACCCTGCAGCTAACATCGGTATCTTGCTTAGCCAACACTTTGAGTTGCATTGCACCATCATCAAGCAAAATCGTATCACCGACCTTTACGTCTTTAGAGAGTGTAGGAAGATTAACCGGTATTGCATTATCATCTCCCCCTATTTGTCTTGTCGTGAGCACAACCTGAGCACCTTCGTTCAGCGTAGCTCGCCCATCCTTCAGTTTACCTGTACGATATTTAGGACCGGGCAAATCAATAATTGTGGCAACTGGAATTGCCAATCGATGCGAGACGTCCCTTACTGTCTGGATATGGCAAGCATGTTCACTATAAGTACCGTGGGAAAGATTAAATCGGGCGACATTCATACCGGCTCTTATCAGTTTATCAATCACAGCGGCTGAGCCAGTAGCCGGACCGATAGTACACACTATCTTGGTTCGCTTATTAAAAAAATTGGAACGTTTCATATCACCACCTTGCGCTACCGGAATATCAACTATCGATAACTTCGATACCAGTTCTCAGTTAAAGGAGCAAACCCACCGTTTTTGGCCCCCATTCTCGAATACCACGGCTTTCCGTAACTATCAGCTAGTTCAGCTAGTTCTTTCAACCTCGGAGCAGCCGTGTGCTTAAAAAAACTCATCCTCTCAACTCGATTATGAATCTGAGCACCCTCCTGCCACAGAGCCCGCCCTGCCAAAAAACCGGAGGCTCCCGCTTTGCAGGCTATCTCCACTTGTTTCCTGAACGATCTGAAATCAACACCAGCGCTAAGCAGCACCCAGGGTAGCCGGGACGCCTGGTTCAATTCCTGGCACAACTTCAGCAACTTTCCTTCATCCTGTTCAAACTTAATATCCGCCGGGAATTCTGCTTTCAATACATCGATGGGCAAGGCAGTAATCTGTCGGGCAGTTTCTATTACGAGATTAGGTTTTACATCTGCGAAATTCTCTGGATCTACCTCACTCTTCCTAGCAGGATAGCTTATCGGTTCAACCAAGAATGTTATATCTTCTTCAATACATTGGTCGGCTAATCTTGCCACCAAATCGAGCTGTCTTGAAGTAACATCCTTAAGGTCAGGCCTGAAGTAGATTAAGAGCTTGACTGCTGAGGCCCCCATTTTCTTCGTCTTTTTTACGCTCCAGCCCGGCAGAAGTTTGGTAATTCTAGCCGTACTGTCTCCTGTATACCCAGTCTTCTCCGCACTGACAAGAAGCCCCTTATGTCCCGGAATAAGACCTGCAGCTATCGCCTGACCGGCTCCATATTCCGGATCAAGCAATATGGCGCTGGCAAAAGGCGCTACTGCTTGACAAAGGTCAAGTTTAAAATCAACCAGATCCTGATAGTCCACTACATCAGGATTTTCTTCGTTAAGGGCTCGCTTTAGTGCTCCCCTGTGGTCAATGGCACACATTGTCATCATGCCCCTAGAATCAGCTAACTGTTGAAGTCCTCTCAATTTGCCGACGCGAATGTTCATTATTCCACCCCCTGGCAGATTATGCCTCTTCAATTACGAACTTATTTCCTTCATCTCCTGGAGAGCAAAGGCAGCGGCACCGAGCACGCCGGAATTTCGTCCTAGCCCGGCAGAAACAAAGCGTACTGCTTGGAATGCTTCCTTATATGATCTCTCTGCAGCTACTTTGAAGGCTGGCTTGAGTAACATGTCCCCAATATTTGATAAACCACCACCGACAACTATTAACTCAGGGTTGAATATGTTTATCAAATTAGCCATCCCCACACCTACATAATAGCCGGTCCGAGCAATAAGATCTTTAGCCAACTTATCACCCTTCTCGGCAGCACTATGGATGATCTGTGCCGTCACTTTTTCTGAATCACCGTCGACATATTGCAGGATAGATGTTCTGGTTCCGTCCTTGATTCGGTGCTTGGCTTCTCTAGCTAGAGATGTCCCCGAGGCCAGTGCTTCCCAACAACCTTTGTTTCCACAGTTGCAGAGAGGGCCATTGTCATCAATGGTCATGTGTCCTATTTCACCTGCAGTGCCAATGGCTCCAGTATAGATTTTACCGTCGATAACGATACCTCCGCCGATGCCAGTACTCAAAGTTATGTAAATGAAGTTGTGAGTACCCTGGGCGGCACCGAAATACAATTCACCCAGAGCAGCAGCATTAGCATCATTTATGAGGAAAGCTTTTTTATCTAGCTTATTCTGGATTATGTCCCTCAAGAGAACGTTCCGCCATCCCGGCAGGTTAGGCGAAGTAAACAGAATTCCCGCTTCAGGATTGGAGATACCGGGAGCACCGATGCCTATGGCGGAAATCTCTGAGATAGTGCAACTCGCCTGCCTCAAGGCACTATAGGCCGAGTCCAGAATGGACTGGATGACTATCTCGCGACCTTCCGTGGCAGGTGTTGTACTTTCATCACTGGAAAGCATTTCGCCTCGAGGTTTAACTACAGCCGTCAGTATTTTGCTGCCCCCGAGGTCAACGCCAAGAACTAATTCATCAGCACTTTCGCACATTTCTAATACTCCTGTCTTTTGTTTTAGCCATAATAGACACCTTTACTGAAACTTGGATTTAGTTCGAGAACAAGATTTGCTCTTGATTTTGCACATAGACTATTTTGATGGGTGTCTTAATAGCCTCACACTCAAACCTAGTCAAAGAGTCGGTTTAGATTACATTCTTCCCCTTTCAATTTGTGGATCCTATCGAAATGGCTATAATAGGTTTTACGGGTCATATAATATTGTATACTGGAGTCCATAACTAAAGATAGTGAGTAATCCTCGAGCAATCAACCCACTGTTCCAGAAAATTTTCTTTACTGTATCAGTCATAATTGACGACTGATAGTTCTGTATCAGAATACTTACTGAGCTTCAGAAACCAGGCTGCGATCAAGGAAGTCAGTCAACTCGGTAATGACAATCGATAGTAATCCGTTTCTAGCAAATCAAACATTATGTTAAATCGAATTGAATTATTGATTATTACAGTTATTGATAGTATACTCTCACCATACACACAGGGGGAGGTATTCCATGAAATTATCTTGTCATCAAGAAAACCTGAACAGAGGGCTAGGCGTTGTCGGTAGAGCTGTAGCTGCTAGGTCCACATTACCTATCACCCAAAACATCCTTTTATCCGCCGAAAAATCACGTCTCAAATTGGCAGCTACCAACCTGGAAATGGCTACCACATGCTGGATTGGCGCTGAAGTAAAAAAAGAAGGCGACATCACTGTACCTGCCCGCTTGCTCATCGACTTTGTTAATTCCTTGCCCAACGACTTAATTGAAATCAATCTTCCCGCCAACAGTCGCATTCTCGAGCTCAAGAGTGGCCATTTTCAAGCCCATATTCACGGCATCGATGCCTCCGATTTCCCCCCTATCCCTCAGATAAGCGATGGCATCACTACCACCATTGAGGCGGCCAGCCTCAGAGAAGGAATCACACAGGTCGCCTTTGCCGCTGCCACTGAAGAATCTCGTCCCGTGTTAACCGGAATTAACACTGAATTCGATGGTGAGCAGCTCAACTTGGTGGCTGCCGATGGCTTCAGACTAGCTGTTCATAAGACAACGCTGGGATCCGCCATCGTCGAAAAAACTACGGTTATCGTCCCGGCGAGAACTTTCAGCGAAGTGAATCGCCTCCTTAGTGAGCAGGAGGAACCAGTAGAAATCACCGTAAACGAAAAGAAGAGCCAGATTCTCTTCCGTCTCAAGAATGCTGAGCTGGTTTCACAACTGATTCAAGGGTCTTTCCCCAATTATTCTCAGGTAATTCCTGAAAGCTACACCACGCGGGCCGTACTGGATATTAATGAGTTTCTGAGGGTTACTAAGATGTCCTCCATCTTTGCACGCGATGCCAGTGGCATAGTTCGCATTGTCATTACCCCGGGTAGTGAGCTTACTCCGGGAAAGGTCACCGTTTCCGCTCAGGCTGAAGAGGTTGGAGACAATGTTGGTGAAATCGACGCCCTCACTGATGGCGAAGAGGCGAAAATTGCCTTCAACGTAAAATATCTTGCGGATGTTCTTTCTATACTTCCGCAGGCCCAGGTTGCGCTAGAACTCACTACACCCTCAAGCCCGGGCACTCTCCGCCCTATAGGCGTGGACAATTATGTTCACGTTGTCATGCCTATGTTCGTACAATGGTGACATTTTGACCACATAGTATTCCTTGAAAGGAGAGATACGTCCCAAATCCCAAAGCTAATAGAGCTAAAATCCAAACATAATTCTGGTAATCAGCTAATCATTTCTGGCAGTAATCAACTTGTAACTATAACGGCTAATTCAACCAAACGCCAGGAATCTGAAGAAACTGGTAGCTTTGGTTATAGTGTCCGACAGATAATAAATATAATGCACAAAGGAGAGAAATATAATGCGTCAGGTTGAAATAGCAGGCTCATACTATGAACTAGGTCTGAAATATGGGAGGATCGTAGCTGAGAACAAGTTAAACTGGTGGTGGAAACAGCCAACTGAATCCGCGCTCGCGCTTGTCAAGGAATGTGAGCGTGAGACCGCAGTCCATGCTCCAGGGTTACTCGAAGAAATCAGGGGAATCGCTGACGCCTGTGAGAGTGAATATGACCTGGTTCTGGCCAACATGACGGTGAGCTACTGGGAGCTGTCTGCCTGTAATGTCATTGCTGTCTCTGGAAATCAATGTCGAAATGGTAAGACGATCTTTGCGCGCAATCATGACTGGCTTGATGAGGATCAAGAGTGGGTGACCTGTTTCAGAACGCATGCCAGTACCGGCCTACCGCATATCGGATTTGGATTCGCAGATGTGGGACGATCTGGTGGCGTCAATCAAGAGGGGCTTGCGATCTCTAGCGCCTCGATTTGGTATCTGAACAAGCCAAAGCCTGGTCTGCGGTTTCACCTCGCTACACGCTGGGTACTGGACACATACTCAGACACACGGG
>JAZFXR010000019.1:0-15084 GCA_036448835.1 Dehalococcoidia bacterium
ATTTTTGTGGGTCGAACTCTAATTAATTCCGGCATTTCCCCTGCACCTGATTTTATGTCCGATACTTGGGGAGGTACTTTTTAATTAAGTCCTCTTTAATCAGCTTCAAGTCTTCTTCGGGCAGTACTGAAAATAGCTTCCAGGCTATATCCAGGGTGTCTTCTACGGTTCTTTTCTCCCATTCACCTTGCGATATGAATTTTCTCTCGAACTCATCTGCGTTGGACAAATATATTCTATCCCTTTCGCCCAGTGCCTCAGCACCTATAATTGTGGATATCTCCCTTAGGTAACATCCTTCAGCATAAGCAGCGTAGGACTGCATGAAAACATTGTTGTGATCCTCCCTGGTCTTACCCGGCCCGATCCCCTCTTTCATCATCCGGGAAAGAGATAAGAACACATCTATTGGCGGGTATACCCCTTTTCTTTCCAGGTTTCGGGAGAGGACAATCTGTCCCTCGGTTATATAGCCAGTAAGATCGGGTATAGGGTGCGTTATATCATCGTCAGGCATAGTCAAAATGGGCATTATGGTTACCGAGCCTTCTCTATCAAGAATCCTACCTGCTCTCTCATATATCGTAGCAAGGTCGGTGTACATGTAGCCGGGATATCCTCTTCTCGACGGTATCTCTTCGCGCATAGAAGAAAGTTCACGGAGAGCCTCACAATAATTGGTCATGTCAGTGAGCACGACTAGCACATGCATATTTTGTTCCCATGCCAGATATTCGGCTGCGGTTAAAGCTAGCCTTGGTGTTGATATTCGCTCAATAACAGGGTCTGACGCGGTATTAATGAAGGCCACAGTTCTCTCCAATGCACCTGTTCTCTCGAGATTCCTCATGAAAAAGGAGGCATCGTCGTAACTGATACCAATAGCAGCAAATACCAGGGCGAACCTTTCCTCCTTGCCCTTTACGGTTGCCTGTCTGATTATTTGAGCTACAATTCGGTTATGAGGTAGGCCTGAGCCGCTAAAAATGGGCAATTTTTGCCCTCTAACTAATGCATTCAAGCCATCTATAGCTGAGATTCCGGTTTCAATAAACTCTGCTGGAGGCTGGCGAAGGGCGGGGTTTATAGGCTCGCCGTTAATATCCAGGTAATCTTCGGGTATCACCCGTGGACCCCCATCTATTGGTTCTCCCATCCCATTAAAGATTCTCCCTAAAATGTCAATAGACACTGGCAGCTTCAAGGTTTCACCTTTACACCTTATCTTGGTTCCGATGAGGTCCACTTCGCTAACACCACCAAATACCTCGATTATGGATGCCTTTTCACTAATGTCTATTGCTTGACCACCTTTCACCTCACCATTTCTAAGTTGAACATCGACCATCTCATTAAATTTTATGCCAGGTATGCTCTCAGCTATGAGCAAAGCGCCCTTAGCCTTGCTAATTGCTCTTCCTTCTTTAATGTAAAGTGCGGAGAAATCCATAAAAACCCTCCTTTTCTCAGGGAACTTGTTTGCCAGCTACCAAGCCCTGTTCCATCTCTGACCACAATTCCTTGACTCTCTGTTCAAAGACGTCATTCGGTATGTCTTTCATCCTGGATATTCTGTACACCATAGGTGATAAGCGGATGCTCTCAATACCTGCTCCCGAATTCAACATCTCCTGAGCTAGTTCAGAAAACTTCATTATGGTCTTAAGCATGAGCCCAGCTTTGGTTGGCGTGCAGTAGGTATCCACTTCGTTGTAGGCGCTTTGCTGGAGAAAGTCCTCACGTATCATCCTGGCGATAAGAAGCAATAATTTATCTCCTTCGGGTAAAGCTTCGGGTCCTACGAGTCTCACAATTTCCTCCAGCTCAGCCTCCTGCTGTAATACTCTTAAGGCACTGGCTCTGGTATTCTCCCAGCCCGGGTCGTGTTCATTCCACCAATCCTTAACTGCATCTACATATAGGCTGTAGCTAGTGAGCCAGCTTATAGCTGGGAAATGTCTCTTGTTAGCCAGTGAAACTTCTAGGGCATAGAAGGCATCTATTATTCTAAGCGTGTTTTGTGTTACCGGTTCGCTGAAGTCAGCTCCCGGCGGACTTACAGAACCGGCTACTGTTACTGAGCCCTTTCTTTCAGGACTGCCCAGGCATTCAACCATTCCCGCTCTTTCATAGAAGGAGGAAAGCCGGGAGCCCATATACGAGGGAAAGCCTTCCTCCCCTGGCATTTCCTCCAGTCTTCCACTCATCTCCCTCATGGCTTCAGCCCATCTGGAAGTCGAATCAGCGACTACCAGAATATCATAACCCATGTCCCGGAAGTACTCGGCCATAGTAATGCCAACAAAAATACTTGCTTCCCTGGCTACAACGGGCATATTAGAGGTGTTAGCTAAGAAGATCTCTTTCTCTTGTAACAATCTTCCTGTCTTGGGGTCTTTGAGTTGTCGAAAGCTATAAAGCACGTCCGCCATCTCGTTACCCCTTTCGCCGCAACCAACGTAGATATTCAGATGTGTCTGAGCCCATCTGGCCAACTGCTGCAGGGCAACGGTTTTTCCAGTACCGAAGCCACCGGGTATCGAAGCCTTGCCTCCAAGAGCTAGAGGGAACATGTAGTCCAAAATTCTCATACCGGTAGTGAGTAAGCCCGAAGGATCGAACCTCTGTTTATAGGGTCTGGGCTTTCTTACTGGCCACTCGTGCATCAACGTGAGTTCTTTTACTTCACCATTATGCTCTATCCAGGCTACAGGTTCTTCGACTGTGTAATTGCCCTGGCGTATCTCCTTTATCTTGCCTTTGATTCCCACCGGCACCATTATCCTGTGTTCTATTAGATTAGTCTCGGGAACTACGCCTATTATGTTCCCTTGGTCAACAGCATCCCCTACCTTGACTTTCGGTGTGAACTGCCATTTTTTATCGCGCGGGAGAGCTGAGGCTTTAGCACCCCGTTTTATAAACGGGCCGATATCCTCACCCATAGTAAGCAAAGATTTTTGTAGTCCATCGTAAATAGAGCCCACAAGTCCGGGGCCCAGCTCTACACTTAACACTCTTCCTGTTCCTCTCACCACCTCGCCAACTTTCAATCCCAGAGTATCCTCGTGTGCTTGGATTATCGCCTTGTTCTCTTCCAGTCCTACTATTTCACCAACAAGCCCTTCTTCGCCTATCTCGACAACCTCATAAACCTGGGAACCTTTCATGTCGTCAGCAATAACTAGAGGCCCTGAAACTCTCCATATTTTACCCATGTCTTTATCCTCCTAATCTTGCCGTAATGTCAAATTTGTACTTCAAACCCAATAGATTCTCTGATAAGCGCCATGTAATGTTCCCTAATATCCGGGTACTTCGTGCCAAACTTCGATGGAACTTCGATGATTACTGGAGTGGTTCCTTTCCCTTTCTTTATTCGGCTAACCAGATCTTCAACATATTGTGTATAGTCTTCCAATATAATTACTATGCCAATATCAGGTTCGGCTAGCAACTCGGTTAGAGCTTTCCTTACATTCTCACGGATATCATGATCGCCCTTTGCAGTGTAATGCTTGCTGACACCAGCTAATCTTAGTGCATTGACCAGTTCTTCGTCTCCTATGACAGCTATATCTAACTGTTGGATAGCCATCTTATCACAGCACCAAATAGTTCTTTATTGCCTGCACAGCAACACCATCTAATATTGTTTTTAGGACTAGCCGCAGGTTGCGTATTTCAACCTCTTTGAGGATTAAATACCATACCATCACCAGTGGAGATAATACTCTTGGGGACAACATTTCCTTAAGCATCCTGAACTTATGCTTATCGATAATTTCATCTACAGCGGTGATGCTTTTAGTTTTATCGTAATTAGTGGATACTTCGTCTGCTATATCCTGATATTGAGCATCCTGCAGCCTGGCAGGCACGTCGGCCATTTTAAGGGATAATAATTCTTGAATGGCTTTGTCTGTAATCCTATATCCGCCGGCAATGACAAATTCAGCAGCGTCGGCTCCTATGCCTTTGATTATAGCTCTCAAGGCAATTTGCAGGTTTGTCAGGTCTATCACTAAGCCGAAGGCCTGGGTGAGTACGGAGCCATCTTTTATTCCTCTTGCCATGTTTAATATGCTTTTATAGTACTCACCGTCTAAGTTAGCCTCAACAAGGAGCTTCGACTTCGCACTTTTGTCTGTTTTATACAGTTCCAGGGCAGGTACGTAATCTCCCAGTTTGCACTGGATGAGTAACTGAATGATGTTATCTACATCCTCAGCGTTGAAAAGTTCGTCTAACAATGCATTATTATGGATAATCCCGACGGGTATCATGCTGGGTTTTTTACCACCCGAGATACCTTGTAGAGCAGCTTTAATATTCGAGACATCATACTTCATCACATATGCTCTGGATACCTTCGGTATCTCTTTGGGCAGGAATTTAAATGATTCTACATAGCGGATGCGCTGGGCCAGATAACCCCACAAGCATTCATCTAGATAATCAAAGGTTTTGATAGGTAACTCCTCCAGGTAGCTTCCTATATCCGTCTCTCTAATGGTTGCCATTGCATCCTGTAGACTGGGCGCTGTCATCATTTTATCTATATGTTCGGAGGTGACGGTTTTAGGTTCCTCTCCTTTCAGACAAGCAGATATAAATGCGTATTTTGGACTAAGCACGATATTCCCTTTACGGAGCTTTGAAGAGTTCCTCGCTTATCTTAGGCAGTAACTGCGGTAATAGCATCTCGAGCCTGGTTTCGTAAGTGTTATCTATCCTGAGCTTTCCTTCGATATCCTCGGCTATGACCCCTCCCAGGCAATTGTACTCTTTGACTTCCACTATCTTGCCGGATAATTCCTTATCTGCTTCCAGAAATCTCTTTACGTTGCCTGTATCCTTTGGAGAAACATAAATCCTGGCTTTGTCCACGCCGAGGCCCTCTACAGCTTCCCTGATTAAATTTAGAACATGGGTTTCATCGCTAGAAACTTGGGGCAATTCCTTCCGCGCCCCGTCAATTATTTTGGAGATTGCATCAGCTTTCGCACTCGATAGCTGTTGTCGCGCTTTGATAGAGGCTTGAGCCAAAATTCTGGCAACTTCCTCTTCTGCCTCTCCTAACATCCTACCTCTCTCTTCCCCGAACCTTACTGCCCTTTGCTTTTTAGCCTTTTGTATTTCCTCTAGCGCTTTCTCCTCAGCTTCTTTTACTGTTTTCTGAGCGTCCAGCTTGACCTTACCGACAACGGCTTCGCTTATTTTTTCCATTACAGATTCCTTAAAAAAGTCCTAGCAGGGCCAGTGCCATTATAGCGAATACCAGTCCCAGCACGCCTATAAGTTCGACGAACACGGCTAACATCATGGAGTTGGTCAATATCCGCCCCTTTGTCTTGGGCAAAAGAGAGATGCCCGAGGCGCACACAGCGCCCTGGTACGCCCCTGAGAACGCTTCAGCAGCGGCAGTTATCACACCAATGCCCAATACTGCGAAACCCATGCCTCCGCCATTGGCCGTTCCACCGAGGTTAGGAAGTACCGTTGTTAGGATAAGTATCAATGTTATGAGACCGTAGAAGGTCTGAGTCATCGGCAGCGATGCCAGGAGGATGACATTCCTGAGCTGTCCGGGTTCTTCAGACAGCGTAGCTGCTCCAGCCGAGCCCGCGATACCGATGCCTATGGCTGAGCCAGCCAGGCCTCCGGCCAGAGCTATCGCGCCTCCGATGACTGCCAGTGATTCGGGGCTGATTAACATCTTGCACCTCCGTCAATTATGTATTTTTTAACTGCGTTCACACTTTGACAAATACAGGGCGACTCTTCAATCGAAACGGGCTGTATGCCCGGCCGCCTCCTTCAAAGAATTTGAACAAGAACTCCACAAAACATAGCCTGAGAGAGTGCACAAAACAGGTTATGGCGCTGAGGGCTAAATTCAGAACATGTCCAAGCAGCAGAACTAACACAAATATTAAGGTGCCAAGGACAAGCTGGATTATTCCGGCAGGCATCATTCCGCGTAACAGCTCTGCAATCAGGTTAAAGCAGTATGCCAGGTAATATGTAGCCAGCCCGACACCTGCTAGCCTGGCATATGACATAACATCGCCCAGTATACCGGTGACGTCAAAGAGCCAGAAGATACCGCCCAGGAAAGCGCCCTTCTCCATCAAGGAGGAAGCGATAATCAATACCAGTCCTGTAATAGCAACAACCATCAGTATAAGCGGTATTTGCCCGGTTAACCAGGGGATATTAAAACCAAGTATGTAAGCCATGATCAAGGGTATGGCACCGATTTGAAGCATGAATAGCCCGACTTTGTTGGGCACTACCGCTTTCTGTCTCTCCTTTATTCCTCTGACAAGCGCAAGTACATGGGCAATGTTTACATGAACCAGACCTATTATTAATGAGAATTGTATGAAGGACACGGGGTTTGAAAATATTTCCTGAATATATCCGATAAGTGCCGGGCTCTCTATTCCAAAGAACCGGTAGAAGTCGCCCAAATAGCTTCCCGTAAGCAGACCAACCACCAAACCGACACCAGCACTTATGTAAATTATCTTCTGGAATAGCTTGAAACCTTCAGTTTTGGGGTCATCTACCAGGAGGCGCAGGCCAAGCCTGGCAAATAGTATGAGGAGGGCAGCATATACTACGTCCCCCAGCATAATACCAAAAAAAATGGCAAAGAAGTATGCTATTATCGGGGTGGGGTCCCATTCCTTGTATTTTGGGGTGCCAAACAAGTTCACAATGACCTCGAACGGCTTAACCGCAGTAGCATTCCGCATCTTGGTAGGGGGTTCCTCTGCCTGCTCTGGCTTTCTGGTGTCAATGAACACATAGCCTACTTTCTCTCTGAGTTCAGCGATTGTAGTTTCGACATTACTCTCCGGAATCCACCCTTCGATTAACGTGACATATTTTGCTTCGCAAGCTTTTTCTAGGACTGCCAGCCTTTCTGTTTCGGCTGATAATGCCTCCCTGAAAAGGAGGAGCTTTTCTAGATTCTCCCTGGTTTTACTTTCAATCTCAGCATGCAGCTTTGCCAGTTCTTCTTCAAAACTGTGAATATTACCATCGGCTGCTCCAAGAAACTCTCTGAGTGTAAAATCCTCCCCTGGTATTGGTAAGATCCGGCCTCCCCCAACCTCGACTGCAGACTCTATAGTTTCCTGACTTTCCACTTTGGCAATGGTGTACAAGACAGTCTCGTTTTCTACCACACCCGAAAGACTCTCAAGAATGTAATCTTGAAGTTTAGAGTATGAAGTCTCAAATAACTCGTTTGGGAACACGAAGACCCGAGAAAAAAGATAACTTCCAGAGAAACTGAAATCCTGCAATCTGATACTAGTCGGCAGTTCAAGAGAGCCAAGATATCTGGTTAGCTCTGTTAGTTCCTTGATATCCTTGTTTAGCTTGGTAGCTGTTTGATGCATGTTGCTGAGCTTGGTACATAGCAACCTTACTTCGTTGTCAACTTCATTGAATGGCCTGGTATATATGACTTCCACGTCCTCCTCCAGCGATACTCCTTCTCCTTTTGGTATGTAGGCTAATATTTCGTTAATGCCGGTTAATAATTCACCGATGTTTCTTCGTTCCCCTTCAATAGCTTCTCTGTCCACAGGCTCTAGTTCTTCACTTTCCTCGACATGAAGCACACCAGTTGTATGAAGGGTTTTGAGGGTCTTGGTGGAGTAATCCTTGGTAGTAACTACCCTGACTTTGGACATAGGGTCAGATGTATTGACGATCAGGGGTACCATGTCAACTTCTACCCGTGACAATATTAACCACGAGCTCTGTAAGCTCCTTCACTTTCTTATCAGCGTTGATGCCGATTTCAGCAGCTTTCCTCTCGGAGTCTTTGGTTTTTTCGTCGGCTTCTGCTCTGGCCTTACTTATAATATTGTCACACTCGGTTTTTACCTCGTCGAAGGGTAACTGTGAGGATAGTATTTTTCTGGCCTCTTCCCTGGCTTCGAGAAGGATTTGGTTAGCTCTGGTCCTTGCCTCTTCGAGTATCTTTTCGGCTTCGACCTCGAGGGCTTCTACATCATGGGTGATTTCTTTGGTCATAACGCGTCTTCTTGACAGTTTTCCGGGCAACTACAAGACAACATCTGCATATAAGCCGTTTCTGTAATCGGGCAGATAATCATTGCAGCACCTGATGATTGATTGCCCTGGTCATTATAACAAGACAGTTCATCATTAGTAAATAGGTACTTCTGGTAACAACCCAAGATTCTACACATCAGCAACTTAAGAGTTTGTTATTAGATTGGAATGCTTTATAATTCAAGGTATGAAAGTGCACAAACTGCACGAATGGGAGGTGAGTACTGCCCGAGCGAGGGAAATACAATTGAGCCTGGCGAAAAGGGTGGTGACTGAAAACGGAGTCATTAACCCACTCCTCGTTGCTGGCATTGATATATCTTCTCCTGATGCTCAGGGCGTAGCAAGAGGAGCAGTGGTAGTTCTCAGTTATCCTGAGTTGAGCATAGTCGAGATAGAGATAGCTCAAGGTAAGATTACATTACCCTATATTCCTGGCCTATTGTCTTTTCGAGAAAGTCCCCTGATTCTCGATGCTTGTGAAAAACTATCCAATATTCCTGATCTTGTTTTGATTGATGGCCAGGGGATTGCTCATCCCAGGAGGCTGGGGCTTGCCTCACATGTGGGACTTTGTCTCGGTTTGCCTACTATAGGCTGTGCGAAATCTATCCTTTGTGGTCAGCATGGGCCCCTGGCGGAAGAGGTTGGTTCTCATGCAGAATTGCTTGATAATGGGGAGCTTATTGGAGCAGCGTTAAGGACTAAATCTAGAGTGAAGCCGATATATGTTTCCGTGGGCCATAAAATCGACCTGGCATCGGCTTTGCAGTGGGTGATAAACTGCTGCCGTGGTTATAGGCTTCCTGAGCCTACCCGCTTGGCTCACCTGGCTGCTGGAGGAATGTTGACCTCTGTACCAAGCCACCAAAGAGAGTTATCAGTTTAAGGAGTATTTCAAATGCAAGAAGAGAAAGAAAGTATAGAAGCCTTACTTCGCCAAATCTCAGACATAATGGTGCATCTTTGACGTCCCTGGCGAGGAAACGGAAATCGCCAGAATAGAGGCGGAGGCCGCCCTGCCTGATTTTTGGAATGACCCGGCTGAAGCTCAGGCCATTATGCGCCGGCTTGGGGTCAAAAAGAACCTGGTCAATGCCTGGCGCGAGCTGGAGAAGGGGGTTGTTGACCTTCGGGAGATGATTGTTCTGGCTATCGAGGAGAAAGACCACTCTCTTGAGGAAGAGATACAACAGGAGCTAAAGAAGCTGAACTCCCGGTTCGAACGGTTGGAGAGCCAACAGCTTTTTACTGGCGATTACGACAGTCGAAATGCCATGGTCGCTCTTCATGCTGGCGCCGGTGGCACAGAGTCTCAGGATTGGGCAAATATGTTGCTCAGGATGTACTTAAGGTGGGCAGAGAGGCATAATTATAAAGCCGAAGTCTTAGATGTCTCCCCGGGCGAAGAGGCTGGCATCAAAAGCGCTATCCTGGAGATTAAGGGAGATTATGTCTATGGGTATCTAAAGGGTGAGCACGGGGTACACAGGTTGGTGCGGCTTTCACCATTTGATGCAGACCACGCCCGCCACACATCCTTTGCTCTGGTGGAAGTCCTTCCTGAAGCTGAAGGTACGGTGGATGTCAAAATAGCTTCGGAAGATTTGAGAATAGATACCTTCAGGTCCAGTGGTCCTGGCGGACAACATATGCAAAAGACAAGCAGCGCTGTGAGAATAACTCACTTGCCTACAGGGCTGGTAGCTACCTGCCAGGGTCAGAGGTCTCAGCACCAAAACAAGGAGGCTGCTTGGAGGATCCTTTATTCTCGCCTCCTCGAGCTTGATCGCGAGAACAAAGAGGCTGAGAGAGCCAAGCTAAAAGGCGAGCGCATTGAAGCGGGTTGGGGAAATCAAATTCGAAGTTATGTCCTTCACCCGTACAAAATGGTGAAGGACCACCGTACAGATTATGAGGTTCATAATGCCGAGGCGGTATTGGATGGAGAACTGGATGGATTTATTACTAACTACCTTAGATCTCAAGTAGGAAAATGATCAAACGCATCATCTTAATAACTTCAGCACTTTTCTTACTTTTCAGCCCCTCCGCTGTCGCAGCCGTGGATGGTATTGTAGTTATAGATATGGATGTGGATATAGATTTCCCAAACCAGGCTGTGTTCACTATTGAGGCTGAAAGCTATGTTGATATTGTTGATGTTCGTCTTTATTACCAGGTGGATAGGATGAACTACGCTGAAGTTGTCAGTGAAGGCTGGGCTGATTTTACTCCCGCAAGCATGGTAGAGGCTAACTGGGTATGGGATATGAGGAATGTGGGATTACCCTCTGGAGCTGAAGTCATATACTGGTGGATGATTGAGGATGCTGACGGGAACAGATTTGAGACCTCCCCCGACATAATGAATTTCGATGATGATCGCTATCTTTGGCAGAGCTTGACTAGCACCGCACCTCAGGGCAGTGAGATGTCCCTTTTCTGGTACGAAGGCAGTGATTCCTTCGCCCGGGAACTAATGGATACTTGCGACGAAGGACTTGCCAGGTTGACCCAGGATATTGGCACCTATCCGGAGAGGCCCATCAATATATATATATATGCCTCCGATGATGATTTAAAGGGAGCTATGATTTTTCCGCAGGAATGGACTGGTGGAGTTGCCTTTACTGCATTTAGCACAATTGCTATCGGTATTTCTCCGAGCGAACTCGATTGGGGTAGGAGAGCCCTGGTTCACGAGCTCACACATCTCGTTGTTCATCAGGCTACTTTTAGCCCCTATGGGCAACTTCCTCTCTGGCTTGACGAAGGATTAGCTATGTATAACGAGGGCGAGCTTGACCCTGTTCTGCGCTCCTACCTGGAAGAGGCTATTTTGGAAGACGAGCTTATTTCAGTGCGCAGCCTGTGTAGTCCCTTTTCTGCTTACTCTGAAAAAGCTGGCCTTTCCTATGCTCAAAGCTATAGCCTAGTAGAGTACCTTCTGGATAATTATGGACAAGACAGCATGCTCGATTTATTGACTGTCTTTAAGCAGGGTAGCACATACGATGAAGCCTTGACCGAGGTCTATGGTTTTGACATAGATGGTCTTGATGCTCGTTGGCGAGCAACACTAACATCCTATATGGTCATTGCCAGCGAAGACGGGCAATCTGGTACACCTATGGTTGGTGCGTTGGCGGTACTGTCTGCGGCAGTGATTTTGTGGTTTCGGCGAAGGTCGTCCGGGAAATCAACAATGTAGGATAAGCCATGAGAGACTCTTTTACTGTTCACGACTTACCCCTCAGTGAACGCCCCAGGGAGAGGCTGTTTAAACTGGGTAGTGAAGCTCTTTCTGCCCAGGAAGTTTTAGCTTTGATTCTAGGTCGGGGGATCAAAGGTGAGTCAGTCATGGTGACTAGCCAGAAGTTGATAAGCCGGTTTGGCGGCCTCAAAGGTGTTGCCAATGCATCTTTAGAGGAGTTGACTCAGACGAAAGGTATTGGCCCAGCCAAGGCGGCGCAGATTAAAGCTGCTCTTGAATTGAGTAAGAGATTGGAAGCCGATGTCGGTGGAAAACCCCAGCAGGTACTCAAGTCGCCGGAGGATGTGGCTGCCGTGATGAGGAGCAAGTTGAAGGGCAAGAAGAAGGAGCATTTTTGGGTAATTTGTCTGGATACTAGAAACAGACCGATCAATTGGAGGCAAGTTTCCATAGGGAGCCTGGATACGAGCATCGTTCATCCCCGTGAGGTGTTTAGGGAAGCGATTTCTTGCTCCGCCGCTTCGGTGATCTTTGTGCACAATCATCCTTCGGGTGACCCCGAGCCATCCAAAGAGGACGTTGAGCTAACCAAGAGGCTGGCCAAAGCCGGGGAAATCACAGGAATTGATGTCTTGGACCATATTATCGTCTGCGACAGTAGTTACTTGAGCCTGAAAGCTAATAATTTATTGTAAATTGAATTGTAGATGATAAATAAATACCCTTCAGGTACGCAATTTACTATGCCTTAATTTCTGAGCTATACTTGTAGGTAAGTTGGCATTATGAAGACTAGTGAAAGAAGCGAGGTTTTCTTTTCCCCCTATGATAGAAGTACAGCTTTCCTTAGAGGGCTGAGGACTCTCTTCTCGAAAGTAGCTAGTGTTATCTCTGCGGGCGATTCTGTAGCGGTGAAGGTACATATGGGTGAATATGGCGGCAGTGCTTACCTGCGGCCGCCGATAGTACGCCGAGTATGTGATTTGATTAAGGAGGCCGGAGGCAAACCGTTTGTCACGGATACCACTACTCTTTATTCCGCAGGGAGATTCACCGCCAGCCAATACCTGGATACAGCCGCCCGCAATGGCTTTACCGAGCAATCGTTGGCAGCGCCTGTGGTTATCGCCGATGGAGAGAAAGGCTATGACGGAGAGTTTGTGGATATCCCCAATCGGGTTTCGGATTGCTCTTTAGATAGGATAAAGATAGCCAGGGAGATTCTCCGCGCCGACTCTATGATTGTGCTTTCTCATTTGAAGGGGCATGAACTGTCCGGCGTTGGCGGCTCTATCAAGAATGTGGCTATGGGCTGTGTTACCAAGGAGTCAAAGGCGGCTCAACATAGGGTAAATCGCGGTGTCGCCGAGCTATCTAAATGTACGGGGTGTGGAAAATGCATTGAGAGTTGTGCCTATGAAGCTCTATCTTTGCTTGAGGAGAAAATGGTGCGTGATGACGAGAAATGCATGAATTGTAATAATTGCCTTTATATTTGCCCTGAAGGTGTTTTTTCCTTGCCTCCCCAGGCTAAAGAGAGGTTTCAGGTTTATCTGGCTCACTCTGCTGCCGGTGTTCTAAGCCGATTTCAGTCCGGAGTGACTTTCATCAATTTCGTCCAGGATATAACGCCACTGTGTGACTGTGTTACGCCGTCAGGTTTACCGGTAGTTCCCGATATTGGCATCTTTGCCTCCACGGATGTGGTAGCTATCGACAAGGCATCGTTGGACTTGATTGCTCAAAGCAAGCCCCTGGGGAAATTTGCTGGTATCAAATCTACCGATATACTGGGCAAGATACATAATACGGATAGCCTGATCCAAATAAGAACTGCTCAGGAGCTTGGCTTGGGTAGCATGGAATACCAGCTTGATATTCCCCTCAGAGTCTAGGCGCTGTTTGGAGCTCTATGCCGAGTGACATGGAAGATATTGAATTAGCTCGCTCTCTTTTAGAGGAAGAGCAATGGAATCTCGTCATAGTAAAGGCAGGGCGAGTTCTTTCTAGTTCTAAGGAGCGCGGAGTAGCCCCCCTTTTCCAGGCTGTTCAGAGCGTAGGAGAAGGTTTACATAATGCTGCTGTGGCTGACCGTATCGTGGGCTCGGCTGTAGCTATGCTTTGCCTTCATGCCCGGATAACCTCGGTATATGCTGGCATAGCCAGCCAGGAAGCACTTGATATGCTGAAAAGGCAAGGAGTGACCATCAGCAGTAAGAGTATAGTTCCCTATATCTCTAACTACGATGGTACAGATTTATGTCCTTTCGAGAAGATGGCTAGGAATTCAGGAAACCCTGCTCAGCTATTTTCCAACTTAAAATTGGTGTTCGGAGGCAATAGTGATGATGGAGAGGAATCACAATAGGAAATTCTGGCCTGCTGTTATTATCCTGGCATTAGTGGCCATTGCATCTCTTGTCGCCACAGCCTGGGTGTTGAACGAACTGAACAGCGTACGCAACTCTCGGCTACGGGTGGATGCTGAACTACAGGCGATGCAAGCTGAATTAACAGCTGTTCAAATTGAATTAAGCGCATCAAAGGAGCTCGTCGAATCTCTGGAAGACACGTTATCTAACCTGCAGGTTAACTACGACAGGCTGACCGCGGGAAACGGTTATGTGTTAAGAGATCCCAGTTATCAGGAAATGAAGGCTTTCTTAAAGCAGGATGAGACGAGTGAGGAAGAATATTTGAGAAACGAGTATATCTGCGTTGATTTTGCTGCAAATGTTAAGGCAAACGCCGCTGAGGAGGGGATCCGGTGTGCCTATGTAGTTATTGAATATCTTGGTATAACCGGGCATGCCATTGTCGCCTTTGATACCACAGACAGAGGCTTGGTTTATATTGAACCACAATTTGATTGGGACGTAGAGCCTGAAATTGGCCGGCGGTATTATCAATGCGTGGTACCTCCACCGGGTCAGTATATGGTTGAGCCTGACTATGATGACACCATAGCGCGAATTATTGCCATCTGGTAAAGAAATATTGAACTTGTTCCAGGTCAAGTAAGGAATCCGGGTATTAGCAGGTCGATGAAACTGGGATATTCTCATAGTAAAGGAAGTCGGCGTATAGCATTCCTCTCGCTTATTTTTATCTTGTTTCTTTCCGCCTTCACTGGTTGTTCTTGGTGGGGTAGTGAAGACACCCTTCGCCTCTGGGATACCGGTCCCGTAACACTTGACCCGGCGATTTCTGCGGACATGTCTTCTCATTACTACGTAATGCAGATCTTCTCCGGCTTGGTTCGCCTTGACCATGAGTTGAACATAGTGCCTGATATTGCTGAGAGTTGGGAACTTAGCTCTGATAACAAAACATATACCTTCCACCTAAGCCAGAGCGTCAAGTTCCATAACGGCAGAGATGTCAAAGCCGACGATTTCAAATATTCCTGGGAGCGAGCTTGTGACCCAGATACTGGCTCTGGTACTGCAGCTACGTATCTGGGCGATATCGTTGGTGTCAAAGACATGCTGGCCGGGGAAACTGCAGAAATCTCCGGAGTTGAGGTCACTGACGACTATACGCTTCAGGTTACCATTGATGCCCCCAAAGCTTACTTCCTGAGCAAGCTAGCTTATCCTACCGCCTTTGTGGTTGATAGGGATAATGTAGAGTCTGGGGAGGACTGGTGGTGGGAGCCAGACGGGACAGGACCATTTAGACTGAAGGAATGGCAAAGAGGCCAGTGGTTGATCTTAGAGCGTAATCAGACTTACTACGGTGAACTGGCTAAGCTGGAACAGGTCCAC
>JAZFXR010000020.1:0-3702 GCA_036448835.1 Dehalococcoidia bacterium
GGATTCAGGTAGCCATCTGCTTTAAGCGTCCGCCAGTATGGTATATCCAGCAACTTACCTTCCTGGCGGGCTTCTTCTACAGCATTGGCTGCTGTCATAATGAAGATGCCTGTGGTTAGGGAGCAGCAACCTTTTGTGTCATGCCGCCTGGCTAACTTCATACATATTTCAACAATAGTAGTTAGTTTACCCTCCGGTACCTGTTTCATAATATCCACTACCTCCGAAGGGTTTACCAGAACGACCTCGTCCCCGGCTTCGGCACCCATTTTGTGTACGGCGTTGTAACATGGGGATCTCGTTTCCAGCTTGAGTACTTTGGGCAGGGAAGATTTATCTTCTAGTTTCTGAGGCCAGGTTTTTTTCATCATGTCTCTCCCCAACGGTATGTTTTCTTTTGTCTTAACTTATCGAGATTACAGTTTAAACACAATCCGTTATGGCAACATATTACTCCGTCACAATCAGGGCATTGCCACTTCTCCTGTTCTTTTTCAAGGAATTTATCAATACCTTTGTCTCTGATGTATTCCAGGTTTTCAATCATGCTCATATGGTATTTGGTTCGGTAACGCTTATCGAGTGCTTTAAGCCTGCGGCAGGGGAAGTTCTGGCATTCATAACAGAACCGTACCAGTCCTTTCCCAACCAGGCTGCAATGCTTACTCATGAAAAGGCAGTTCTTGCCACGTGGTAGGCAACCGGGGCAGTATCTCTTCTTGAATCCTCTCTTGTTCAGGTCATTTTTTAGCGCCAAGTAGCTGACGCACACGCCGCAGTTCATCCCGCACGGGGCTATTAGTTCTTCTTCCATCGGGCTAGCTCAGAATAATAACATACTTCTTGAGACATGCTTTGACTAGGGAACCATAGTATGGGACGAAGGACTATCCCTACCATTTTATCTGTCCAAGTCTCTTCCATAGAATCTCGCAATTAGTAATACTGTGATTATCACACATGTATTCATTACGGTAGGGAATAGCGCATCAATTCTATCGCTTGTAGTAAAGAAGTTAAATAGACCATGCCTTTCGGGGAGGGAGGTTCACATGATTACATTTATGTCTTCAAAAATCATCTGAAGGAAGGGGGCAGTAACTTAGGGTGCATCCTGCCCCTGTTGATAATAGGCATTTTTTCCCTTATTGGGCTTCTTGTCAACATCAATTCGGTGAATCGGGTACCTTTCGTCATTCCTGGCACATCCTTACTAGGAGCATTGGTAATAATCTTCCCCGTACTCCTAAGAAAGAAGGGCAAAGGAACGAAGAAGAGTTCTTGACATAAAATCGGCCATTCTCCGCTCACATTTTAATCGATACAATTTGGCGTGCCGCCCTGGGGAGTGGATACAATTCCTCAGCAATGATAGAGGTAGCTTTCTGACCTCTTCTCTGGACCTTACCTTGGACTGTTAGCCAACGTTCACGAAACAGGACCTGACCGCATTTCTCCTGGACATCGCTGAATACGGTCACATCTGCTATTCCTGTTCCGTCTTCCATTATCACGTAAATTACACGCTTCTCATTCTTCGTAGGCGGAGTCTCATAGCGTATCACTGATCCCACCAACTTGATCCTCCTGCCAGCGGGAATCGAGGGGAGGTCTTTCATTCTGGTGATTCCATTACCTGAGTCATAGAAGTCGAGGGGGTGTGCCGACAGGTCCAGCGACAGCAATTCCCTTTCAATAAACAACCTGGACTTTTTATCATCGATAGAGAAGCCCAGAGGAGTATCTTCTTTGTGCGCAGCATCTTCAAGAAGTGACACTGCGCCCCTGGTCACCTTGTGTTTAAGTTCTGATAGCCTGGGAAGCTGTAATAGCAGGTTATTCCGATCGCCCAGAGAATCGAAGGCACCTACTTTAACCAGGTTTTCCAGAATAGGTTGACTAACATCTGTCCTCAGTACAAAGTCTCTTAGTGAAATGAATTTATGCTCTGCTCTTGCCGATAATATCGATTCCAATGCTTTTTCAGACATTCCCTTCAGTTGTTTGAGGCTGACCCGTATTGCTCCTTCTTCCACTGTATAATGTTTGGAGGATTTGTTTATATCGGGTGGTAAGACCTCGACTCCAAACCTCCTTGCTTCAGCGACAAGGACACGAGATGGATAATAACCCATGGGTTGATTGGACAATACTGCCGCCAGGAATTCAGCCGGGTAATGACTCTTCAACCAGAGCGTTTGATAGGCGGTAATAGCGTAAGCGCAGGCATGCCCCTTGCAGAACCCATAGGCAGCAAAAGCAGCCAGCTGCTCAAATACCTTTTCAGTTATATTTTTACCGATACCATCCCCAACAGCACGGGAAATGAAGGCGCCTCTCATTTTCTCCATTTCCTCTCCAGTCCGTTCATGAGTCATGGCCCGTCTGAAGCCATCCGCTTCAGCGTAACTCATTCCAGCTAAATCATGAGCAACTTTGAGGACTTGCTCTTGATAGAGGATTACTCCTAAAGTCTCACCGAGAGCATTTTTCAGCTTAGGATGGAGATACTTCACAGGTTCCTGCCCGTGTCTTCTGGGCAGGTAATCTTTATCCATCTTGGACTTGAGCGGACCCGGGCGGACCAGGGATATGGACACGATAATGTCTTCAAAGCAGTCTGGTAGAAGTCTACCTGCCATTTCTCTCTGCGCCGGCGATTCGAGCTGAAAGGTCCCGATAGTCCTTCCGTCTCTGAGTATGCCAAAAGCCGCGGGGTCGTTTCTCGGTATCTTCTCTATGTCAATGTCAATTCCACGGCTCTGCTCGATGTTGCTCAGCGTATCCTCAATGACGGTCAGGGTAGGGAGCGATAACAAGTCCAGTTTCACAATCCCCAACTTCTCGATGTCATCTTTATCATACTGGCTGATAATATCGCCTCCACTGGACCGTTCGAGGGGGACTAAATCAGACAGCCTTCCATTACCGATCAGCAATCCTCCCAGGTGGACGGATAGATGCTTGGGGAATCCATCTATGGCGGTGCATAGCTTAAAGAAGTCAGCAAGCTCTTTTTTCCTGTAGACGGTGCTGTGCTTTAGCTCGGGAAGCGTATCAGCATACTCCATAAGCCTGGAAGCAGATAACCAGTGAATACCATTGCAAGCCTCCTCAATTATCGTTTTTGGTATTTGTAGAGCTTTGCCGATATCACGGATTGCACCTCTGGCCATATAGGTATTTATCGTACCCACGCAAGCAACATTCTCAGCGCCATACTTCTGGTAGATGTAGTCTCTCACCTCATCCCTTCGTCTTCTGTCAACATCCAAATCAATATCGGGAGGTTCATACCTCAAAGGATGCATGAAACGTTCGAAGAGCAGGTTATATGCAACAGGATCAACATTGCTGATTTCGAGTGCGTAGACAACCAGGCTATCTACGGCGCTTCCCCGTGCCTGACATCTTATATCTCTACTTTTTGCCCAGCGAGCTATATCCCAGACCACCAGGAAGTAACTGCAAAATCCAAGTTTATTAATGGTATCAAGCTCGTGCTCAAGACGGTCCTTTATTGAATCGGATAGCGAACCGTATTTTCTTCCAGCTCCCGCAAAAGTTATCTTCCCGAGATAACCGTAATCAGACTCACCCTCCGGAATAGCAAACTTAGGGAAGCGAGGCTTCCCCAGTTCCAACTCCAGGTTACACCTTGAAGCAATCTCCCCGGTATTCGTGATAGCTTCAGGCAGGTCT